>NZ_JBJZOJ010000010.1:0-143137 GCF_047200655.1 Streptomyces sp. MS06 | reverse complement strand
CTGCTTCCTCCGGGACCATCCGTCCCAGTATCAAGCTGTCCGGCCAACAGGGGGAACCTCAACCGGCCCCCAGCGGAACGCTGGCCTGCGACAGGTCGGCGACTGAACGAGGAGGTGCGATGGGCCCTTCGACGGGGGTGGTGTCGACCTCGATCAGGTCGTTGGGGTGCACTCCAGCGCGGCGCACAACGCAGCCAGCCTGGCCACCTTCACTTGAGAGGACTCCTTGGCGAACAGCGCGCCAACGACCCCACCACCCGACACCCGCAACTGCACGCGCAGCGCGCAGGATTCACCATCCCGCTGCAAGCCGCCACCGACCAGATCACGGCCCCAGCAGGCACCACCCCAACCCAACCGACCGGTAACGCAGATCAACGCAATCAGCCCCGCCGCCCCGACCAACCCCCTCCCGCAACAACGCCGATGGCGCGCGATCACGGACGGTGAAGAGGCACCAGCAAGCCCCCACCGGCCACCGGCCACCGGCCACCGGCCACCAGCCACCAGCCACCAGCCACCAGCCACCAGCCACCAGCCACCAGCCACCAGCCACCAGCCACCAGCCACCGGAACGGCGCCGCACACGGTGGGACACCATCCCCCCGCCGCCCCCGGCCGCCCCCGCAGCGCACGCCGCGAGGCGCGGCGAGAAAGACACGACCGCCGGCCCCCGGGTTCAGCAGTGGCTGTGCTCAACCCTCTGGAACAACCTCAGGCGGCTCTCTCCGACCTCGGCCCGAGCCTGCGGGTCCGTGACACCCAGCCCCGGACGCGGAGCCAGACACAACACACCGACCTTGCCGATGTGCTGGTTGGTCTGCACACTCCGCGCCGCAGACCCCACATCCTCAAGGGCGTAGGTCGTCGACAACGCCGGCACGAGATGCCCGAGAGCGAACAACCGGTTCACCTCGCACTGCTCATGCAGATTGGCGCCATGACTACCGATCACCCGCTTCAGACGCATCCACAGATAACGGTTGTCGTAGGTGTGCCCGTAACCGGTACTGGAGCCGCAGGTGACGACCGTGCCACCACGACGGGCCACGAACACCGACGCCGCGAACGTCCTCCGCCCCACATGCTCGAACACGATGTGCGGATCCTCCCCCACCGCACCACGAATGGCAGCACCGAGCCTCTTCCACCCCTGCGGCTGCTCCAGCGCAGCGGGATCCCCGCCCTCGATCTCGGAACGGTCGATGACCGCCTCACAACCCAACGACCTCAACATCGCCGCTTTCTCCTCGGAGCTGACCACCCCGACCGGGATACCGCCACCATTACGCACCAACTGCACCGCGTAGGAGCCCAGGCCACCCGTCGCCCCCCACACCAGAACAACATCCCCCTGCTTCATCTGCGCACCACGATCACTGACCAGCATGCGATAGGCAGTACTCGCACACAGCGGATTGGCAGCCGCCTCCTCCCACGTCAACAACGCCGGCTTCGGCATCAACTGACTCGCCCGCACCACCGCATAATGCGCCAACCCCCCGAAATTCGTTTCAAACCCCCACGCCTTCTGCCCATCCCCCAACATCCCGTCCCGGTGAGTATCAGGATCCTGCTCGTCCACATAAGCCGGCGCGACGACCACATGATCCCCCACCCTCCACTTCCGCACCGACGAACCCGTCCGCACCACCACACCAGACGCATCCGACCCCAACACGTGATAAGGAAGATCATGACGAGCCTCCCAACCACCCGACCTCCCCATCTGCTTCAAGAACTGAAACGTCGGCAACGGCTCGAACATCGCCGACCACACCGTGTTGTAGTTGATCGCACTCGCCATCACAGCGACCAACGCCTCATCCGGAGCCAACTCCGGCATCGCCACCCCCTCCACCGACAACGACTTCCGCACATCCTTGTCCCTGACCTGCGCAAACATGTCAACATCCACAGCCCGCACCACCGCCGCAGGAAAACAATCCGGCACAGGCAAAGACGCCAACACAGACCCCTCCACACCCGCCACCACCGCCTCCGACAAACCATCACCCATCACACACAACCTCCCACCACTCGACCCGACAAAGACCCCAACCCCCCACACACACCACCCCCACCACCACAACACCTAAAACAAGCAAGCTCCACCACCCCCCACCACGCAACCCCAACAACCACCCACACCCCCCACCCCACCCACAAACACCCAGCTCACACACACCCCCCCACCCCCCACAACAACACCCCCCCTACTCCACACGAGCTACACACACCACCACCCAACCCACCCCAACCAGCACCACAACAACACCCACACACCCCACCCACCCGCGGACGGGAAACCGGCAGCCCACGGCGTGATCGTCACCACCGACGGGCAGGAACGGATCCGCGCAGTGCATCCGAGCCCGGCCCACCGGCGGTCGCAGCGCGCCGCCCGGCGAGCGGGAGCCCGCCGCGCGTCACCGGCAGACGAGTCCGTCCAGGACCCGGCAGGCGCCGGCAGTGCCGTCCTCGGCCCTCAGCAGACGGCCGACGCGACGGGCGTTGCCCGCGTAGGCGGTGTCCGTGGTGAGGGCGCGCAGGCGCTGGGCGAGAGCCGCAACGGTGAGGTCCCGGGCGGGCAGCGGTCGAGGGCCCGCACCCAGAGCGTGGACCCGGTCGGCCCAGTAGGCCTGGTCACCGAAGAACGGGCAGACCAGGGAGGGCACCCCGGCACGCAGAGCGGCGGCCGTGGTGCCTGCTCCGCCATGGTGGACGACCGCGGCCGTCCTGGCGAACAGCCAGTCGTGCGGAGTGTCTCCGACCACCAGCATGTCCTGCTCACTGGTCGCGGGGTCCCCGGCCAGCACCCCCCGCAGCCCCGCCCGCCGCAGCGCCGTTCGTACGAGATGCTGGGTGGCCTCGGGATCCTTGGTACTCATACTGCCGAACCCGACATACACCGGTGGAGGGCCGTCGTCCAGAAAAGACAGCAACCGCCGAGGCGCCTGCCACTGGGACCGCTCGTGGTGCCAGAAACCGGTCACATGAACGTTCGGCCCCCAGTCGGCGGGCCGCGGCACAACCGTGGAACTGAACGCACACAGGACGGGAGCCGCGCGAATACCTCGGACGGGACCCGTCAGGGACAATGCCGGCAGCCCCAGGCTCCCGCTGCGCCAGGAATTGACGAAACGACGGCACACCAGCCAGGACGCCAGGTCGACCGCCTCGAAACTGAGCCGGTTGCCGAGGGAACCCAGGAATCGGGCGGCCGGAGCAAGCGGATGCGGAAACCTCCCCGTGGGATGGCCTGGCTGAAAGTGGATGACCGCATGAGGCACACGCAGGTACTGGCTCAGATGGACACCGACGAAACTGAAGGCGGGAGCCAAGACCAGATCGGCCCCCTCGGCACCCGCCCGCGTCGCCTCGAGGATGGGGCCGATCCGAGGCCCGAGGACCCTGCCGATACCGCGGACGAACGCAACGGGATTGGTCGGACCGGCAAGGAGCTCCTGGCCCTCCGCCGACCGGACGATCTCCACAGGGTCGGCGGGAAGGGGACGGAACTGCAGCCCCGCGCCGTCGACGAGGTCCTGATAGCGGGAACTCGCCAGCACACGCACCGTGTCACCCCGCCGGGCCAGCGCCCGGCCCAGACCCACACACGGCTGGACGTCACCGCGAGAACCCGCAGCGAAGATCACTACCTGTCGGCCCACGCTCATCGCCCCTCTCGATCCGCGGCATCAACCCGCTGCCGCACCACAGACGGAAAGTGAGCGGGCAGATCGTGCCCCGCCCCGGCGTGTCCCCCCAGTGACGCCATGACGGAAGGCCAGATCTCATGCAGCTCACGTTCCCAGTACGGCCAGGAATGCGTACCCGGCCCATAGAGGTGAGTCGTGGTCTGCACACCCACCGCGCGCAGCGACGCAGCGAACTTCCTCATCGGCTCCGACAGCATCGACTCGCCCACCGCCCCCACCGCCACCACATCCAGCGCATGACCACTGTCCAACGGACCGGCCGTCCCATCCCCCGCAGACAGGTGAACCCGGGTGCCCCGAAAAGCGCGCGGCATCGCCGCTGGATCATGAGCCAACCAGGTACCGAAATTCTTGACGGGGTCGCCCCATACCCGCCGGATATCCATGCCATCCCGAGCAGAACCGAGTGCGATCACGAGCCACACAGCAGGATCGGCCAGATCGACGTAACAACTCATCGCAGCGACATACCGAAACATCCCCGGATGGTGCGCCGCATAGTTCAGAGCACCGAACCCACCCATGGACAAACCGATGACAGCCCGCGACGAACTGGCCCGGAAACGCTTCTCCATCAAGCGCACGAGTTCAACCGTATGGAAGGTCTCCCAACGAGGCCCGCCGTCGACCCAATCGCTGTAATAGCCGGCCTTACCCCCATCGGGCATGACGATCAGGACGTCCGACCGCGCCGAAAGCCGCTCCACATCCGTCTCACGCGTCCACGACGTGTAGTCGTCGTTCCCCCCATGCAGCAGATAGAGCACGGGAATCCGCGCCCTGCTGTTCCTGTACCAACGACCGGGAAGGATGATCCGGACTGGGATCGTCCTCCCCATCGCCGGCGAAGCGACCTCCAAGTCCTCCATACGCCCGTCAATCCTCGTCACGGCAGTGATCGTCGCCTCGGGAACCGGTGGCACCGGCAAGGGACCAGAACCACGAGCAACCGCCCCCGTCGGAGCACCGAACGCCATGACAAGCACCAGCAACGTCAGAACAGCACAACCCGGCACCCTGGCACCTGACGGCAAGACGGCAACCGACGACATAGACCGAAGCACCCCATCAGAAGGGAAACAATGGACACTCAAGCCCCGCAGAACACGCCAGCGAGAAACAGACAGACCGCACCACAGCAATCAGCGTTGAATCGCTACGCACCAGTCGAACCACGGAAATACCGATTCAGACACCACACACCAGCCGGACCGCAACGGACCCGGGCCATCCACGTCCGAGACCCGCGACACACCCCGCCACCCCCTCCACACACCTCCTCAACCTACACATGTGATTATCGGTTTATAGGATGCAAAATCAGACTCTCTGGCACCACAAGACACACCACCAGACACAGGAACACCACCCGAACAACCCACCCCAACCTCGGGACTGCCGCATGGTCAGGTGACAGCGTGACCTGGCCGGAGAGAAGCGGCCTGGAAGGATGTCGCAGTACCCAAGCCGTATCCCCAGGAGCTCCGCAGGGACGTCGTGCGGGCCCGCGCGCAACCGCGAGCCCGGCGTCACGCCGGAACAGTGTCAAGGGACAGTAGGAGTTCCCCGCTCGCGGACAGTTGATCTCCCCACTGGTGGACGCTGAAAGTCCCCGGTGGACAGTTGATCTCCCCGCTTGTGGATCAGCCGAGGGGGACGATGCCTCGGCCGGTAGTGGCCTCGGAAAGGCGGTGGCTGTCGCCCTGCGTGACGACGACGTGGGCGTGATGCAGGAGCCGGTCGACGGTCGCGGTGGCGAGGGTCTTGGGCATGATCTCGTCGAATCCCGACGGATGAAGATTGCTGCTGACGGCCAGACTCCGCCGTTCGTAAGCGGCATCGACCAGACGGTAGAAGCCCTCGGCTGCGTCCGGCGAGACGGGCAGGAGCCCGATGTCGTCAACGATGATCAAGTCGGTCCGGGTGATCCGACTGATGGCCTTCGAGATGGAGTCGTCGACGCGGTGACGGCGGATCAGAGCTCCGAGGTCCTCGATGGTGAACCAGGCGACCGTCATCCCGGCGTCGACGGCCAACTGGCCGAGCGCCTCGCTGAAGTGCGACTTCCCCGTCCCCGAGGGGCCGACGACGCAGAGATTCTCGCGCCGGCCGACCCATTCCAGGGTCCGCAGCGCGGACTGTGTCGGGACCGGGATCGAGGACGCCTCCTCGTTCCAGATGTGGAAAGTCTTGCCGGTCGGGAAGGCAGCGCGGGTGCGGCGGGTGCGGAGGTTGGCCGCGTCGCGGCCGGCGGCCTCTTCCGCCAGCAGGGCCCGGACGGTCTCGGCGGGATCCCAGCGTTAGGCCTTCGCGGTGGGGATGATCTCCGTCATCGCCCGGCGGATGTGCGGCAGCTTCAGTCGCCGGGTCAGCGCGATCGCCTCGTCGAACGCGGCGCCGGACGTTGCGGCGACCGCCGAAGCGGGTGCTTGCATGCGGGGCAGCGTCGCGGCGGGTTGGGCAGGGCTGTCGTTCATGAAAGTGCTCTTTCCAGGTCGGGGCCGGTGCGGGATGCCCGCCGGCCAGGTGATGGTGGTGCTGTCATGGGGGTCGGATAGGTTGCCCGGATGACTGACACGGACCCCCTGGTGCCTGTCCTCGCCGGACTCGTCGTCGATGTCGTCTGGTTCCTCGACAGCTGCGAGGACGACGAGGTCGACCCCGACTCCGCGGTGAAGATGATGGAGAGCGTCGCCTGGGTGCTGGGGCGGCTGCCGCAGGACCAGCGCGACCGGTTCCTGACCGTCCTCGCGGACCTGGCCGAGGCCGAGCAGGACTCGGGGCGGCGGGAGTTCTTGGAGGCTTTCCCGTTCTCCTGCGGCCTGGTCGACGAGGAACCCGAGGGCTCAGGTCGAGCCGAAGCCTGACCAGGCGGAGGTGCCCGGCTGCAGGCTGTGAGTCTCGCTGCGGCGGATCGGCTCGGAGTGGTCGTGCTCACCCTGGTGGTCCAGGATCGACAGCAGGTCGCCCTCGGCGAACCGTCCGACCGTCGCGGCGGTGCCGAGCGCGCGGTCGACGTCGGCGGTGCCGTAGAGCTTGGCGAGCGCGACCGCGTCGGTCATCTTCGCCCTGATCCGGCGGACACCGGTCGCCGCGGCCTCGACCAGCCAGGCCGCCGCCCCGGGTCCGATCGCCAGGAACTGGGTCTCGGCCGGGTTCGTCGGCTTCGGCGTGCGCTCGCCGCGCGGGGCGTCGGGATAGTGCTCATCCGCGATCCGCGGACTGCCCGGCATCGAGCGCGGGTGGCGAGCGACCTCGACCGCACTGCCTCCGGTCATCGCGGTGACGATCAGCTCGTCGCCGTGGAATCGGACCCAGACGCGCTCGTCGACGAGCTGGTGCGGGACCGAGTAGCGGACCGACTCGACCGAGATGGTGGAGTCCTTGCCGACCCGGCGGGTCTCGCCGAACGCGGCGGTGAACGGCTGCTCGGGCACCGGGTGCAGCTGCAGCCGTTCCTCGGCCAGCAGTTCGGCCGGGATCCGGCGGGTCTCGCGGTGGATCCGGCCGTTCACCTCGGCCATGAAGTCCTCGCAGGCCTCCTGGAGTTCGGCGAAGTCCACGTACTCGGTTCGCAGGTTGACCGCGGTGGGGACCAGGTCCCGCTTCGCGATCCGGACCGTTGCCTCCGTCCCTCCCTTCGAGGCCGGGTCGGCCGGCATGCACGACCTGACGACCGTGCCGTAGTAGCGGGCGATCGGCACCAGCACGGGGTTGCGGACCGCGATCCGGGCCACGTGCTCGACCGTGACGGTCTTCTCGTTGTCGGTCAGGCAGTAGGTCGGGACCCCGCCCAGCTGCCGGAACGTCGCGTCCAGGCAGGCCGCCACGGTGGGCAGGGTCTTGTCGAGGACCGGGATGACCACCCGGAAGCGGGACCAGGCCAGCCACGCGCACCACAGGCTGGTGCGTCTGCCGTCGATGCGTGGGCCCTCGCCCCAGTCCCACTGCAGCCACATCGCCGGTTCGGGTATCCACGGCCGGAAGACCCTGCGGTTCCCGGCCCGGTAGGACTCCTTCGCCGCGGCGACGGCCCGGCGCGTGGTGCGGTCGGTGCCGGTGAAGCCCATCGCCGCGATCTTCTTGTGAACAGCGTCGGCGCCGACCCTGCCGCGGGACCGTTCGACCAGTTCCTCGACCTTCGGCAGGAAGTCGTCGATCAGCTTCGACCGCACCGCCCGCTCGGTCGGGTCGACCCCCTGCCCGCGCAGCTGCACGTATCGGCGCACGGTGTGGTGGTCGCAACCGGCCAGCTCGGCCGCCTTCCGGTAACTCCCGGTGAGGTCGTAGGCCTCAAGAATCTCCATGATCTCCTCATCGCTCTTCACCCCGCCCACTGTGCGTTATGGGCTGGGTGGGTCTGCGGGGAGATCAGCTGTCCGCCACCGGGGAGATTTCATGTCCACCAACGGGGAGGCCAACTGACCGCCAGCGGGGAGTCTGCCGTGTCCTCTGACAGAACAGATCGCCACCGACTTCATCCACCCGATCACACACTCGAAGTAGCTGCGCCGCGCCGACACCGACAAGGGCGCCAGGCCCGCAACAGCCTCGGGTGAGTCGACCGATCCGCGCGCGGCCCGCAAGCGCATCCGGCTGCTGAAGCAGGAGAGCGAGACCCTGCAGAGGGCCGCGGCGCATCTGCCGCAGACGAACCCGCCGGCAAGACGATGCACCCGCCCGCCCGCGACCTGGCCGCCACCGCTACCACTCACCGAATGCCGCCGACAGAGACACACCGGATACTCAAACCAGCCCGCCGTCAAGGACGTGTACGTGCACTCGGGCCGCATCGTGGGCTACTCCTCACCCGCATGGAGCCCCGCCTCGCCGTGGCCGCGCTGGAGTCCACCGTTGCCCGCCGCGGCCAGGTGGCCGTCGCGTGGTGCATTCGGACCGCGGCGCGTACTTCCGGTCACGAAAGGGTGCCGCCGTGCTCACCCGGCACGGCCTGGTCGGCTCGATGGACCGCGTCGGGGCCGCCGGCGACACGGCCGCCGTGGAGAGCTTCTTCGCACCTGCAGCGGAACGTCCTCGACCGCCGCACTGAGCCACTCGACAGCAGTTGCGGATCGCGATCGTCACCTGGATCGAGCAGACCGACCACCGGTGCCGACGCCAGAAACACCTGGGCCGATCGCCCCCCATCGAGTACGAGACCACCATGACCCCACCCGCGGCCTCGGCCACTTGAACCCCGCTGCCACCCGATCATGCAGCAGTCCCGACCGTCGGCTGCCCGGTGGTGGCAGCCTTCACGGTGGTGCCGTCTCCGGGCCGGGTGATTACGGCACAATCACCCGTGCCTGGGCCCCCTGGTGCGCTCGCTGTCTGCTGCTTCGCCTGTCACTGCCTCGCTCGCGCCTGTTCCCCCTCCGGATCCTCACCGCCCCAAGCTCTTCCAGGACTGCCTTCTGCTGCTGACCGGGCTTGTCGCCGAGTGCGCGTAGCAGGTCGACGGGTTCTTCGCCGAGGACGCCTCCACCGTCCGCACCGGCACCGCACCCCGGGGCCATGGCCGCCCGCCGCGACCTCGCCATCGGCCTGCTCAAGCACCCGGGAGCCGACGACATCGCCAAGGCCACCCGCACCGTCCGCGAGCAACCCGGACGAGCACTTCCGCTCCTGGACATCATCAACAACCCGGGAACCGACAGAACTTGACCAAGCCCCGGTGTCCTGCCGGCCTCACGCACCCCCGAGGTACGCCTCGACCACGCGGTCGTCCGCGGCCAGTTCGGTGGCCGGGGCCTCCATGACGCAGTGACCGTTCTCGACCACATAGCCGCGGTGCGCGATCTTCAGCGCGGCCTTGGCGTTCTGCTCGACCAGCAGTACCGAGGTCCCGGAGGCGTTGATCTCGGCGATCACCTTCATCACCGCGGCCACCACGAGCGGGGCGAGCCCCATGGACGGCTCGTCGAGCATCAGCAGCCGTGGCCCGGCGACGATCGCGCGGCCGACCGCGAGCATCTGCTGCTCCCCGCCGGACAGGGTGCCGCCCTCCTGGTCGCGGCGCTCGGCGAGCCGGGGCAGCAGGTCGTAGACGCGGCCGATGCGCCGCCTGATCTCTGCCTGGTCGCGCAGCAGGTAGCCGCCGAGCTGCAGGTTCTCCTGCACGCTGAGGGTGGAGAAGATCCGCCGCCCCTCGGGTACGTGCACCAGTCCCATGCCGACGATCTCCGGCGGTGTGGACCGGGTGATGTCCCGGCCGTCGAAGACGATCCGGCCGCCGGAAGGGCGCACCAGGCCGGACACCGCGGACAGCGTGCTGCTCTTGCCGGCGCCGTTGTTGCCGAGCAGCGCGACGATCTCGCCGTCGTCCACCCGCAGCGACATGCCTCGCAGCGCGCGCACCCCACCGTAAGAAACGTCGATCCCGTCGATCTCAAGCGTCGGCACGGGCGGTCTCCTCTCCTGCGGCACCCGTGGGACCGCGGCCCCCGGGTACCTCGTCGTCCTCGTCGCTGCCGAGATAGGCCTCGATCACCGCAGGGTCGCGCCGGACCTGCTCCGGCGTGCCGTCCGCGATCTCCCTGCCGAAATTGAGGACGACCACCCGCTCGGACACCTCCATGACCAGGCCCATGTCGTGCTCGATCAGCACGATCCCGATGCCGAGCCCGCGGATGCGCCGGATCAGGTCGAGCAGTTCGAGCTTCTCTCCGTGGTTGAGACCGGCGGCGGGTTCGTCCAGGAGCAGCAGCCGGGGGCGGCGCGCCAGTGCGCGCGCGATCTCCACCCGGCGCTGCTCGCCGTAGGGCAGGTTGCGGGCCGCGCCGGTCCGGTCGCCGCGCAGCCCGACGAAGTCGAGCCACCGGTGCGCCTCGTCGGTGGCCTGCTGCTCGCTGCGCCGGTAGCGGGGGGTGTGCAGCAGCGCGTCGAACACGTGCTGGCGCAGCCACAGGTGGGTTCCGGCCCGCACGTTGTCGAGTACCGGCAGGTCGCCGAAGAGCCGCACGTTCTGGAACGTGCGGGACACGCCCCGCGCGGCGATCGCGGACGTGCGCATCCGGGTCACGTCGGCGCCGCCGATGGTGATCCGGCCGCCGGAGGGCCGGTAGAAGCCGGTGATGCAGTTGAAAGCGGACGTCTTGCCGGCACCGTTGGGGCCGATCACCGAGACGATCTCCGACTCGCCCACGTCGAAGCTCAGCCCGTCGACGGCTTTCACCCCGCCGAACGCCAGACGCAGATCCTTCACTTCGAGCAGCGCGGTCATCGCACGCCCACCTCGCCCTCGGGTTCACGGTCCATGCCGGCCACAGGTCTCGATCGGCGGGCGGTGCGATCCGGTTCACGGGTGCGGGCCGGCCAGACCCCCTGCGGCCGGAGCACCATGACGACGATCAGCAGCACACCGAACAGGAAGTACCGGTAGTCGGCGAATTCGCGCAGCACCTCGGGCAGCACGCTGACGAACACGGCGCCGAGCACCACGCCCGGGGTGGAGCCCATACCGCCGAGTACCACTGCCATCAGCACGAGCGCGGACTGCAGGAAGGTGAAGCTCGCCGGGGAGATCGCCGACAGCTGCGCTGCGAACAGCACACCGGCCAGACCGCCCCAGAGGGCGCCCGCGATGTAGGCGGCCAGTTTGACCCGGTAGGTGTGCACCCCCATGGCCTCGGCGGCGTCCTCGTCCTCGCGGATGAACCGCCAGGCCCGGCCGAGCCGCGAGCGGACCAGCCTGTTCGCGCCGAGCACGGCGACGGACACGATACCCAGCACCACGTAGTAGAAGGTGATCGAACCGCTCAGGTCCACGCCGGCGACCGACAGGCTGGGGATACCGTAGATACCCTCCGGACCACCGGTGATGCTGATGTTGTTGGCGGTGATCCGGATGATCTCGCCGAACCCCAGCGTCACGATCGCCAGGTAGTCGCTGCGCAGGCGCAGGGTGGGTCCGCCGATGACGATGCCGGCGACCACGGTCACCACGACCACGAACGGCACGGTGGCCAGCAGCGGCCAGTGCAGCCGGGTGGAGATCACCCCGCTGGTGTAGGCGCCCACCGCGAAGAACGCGGCGTACCCCAGATCGAGCAGCCCGCACTGGCCCACCACGATGTTGAGGCCCACGGCGAGCATCACGAAGATGAGCGTGCCGGTCATCACGTTCATGGCGTAGGGGGTAGCGATGACCAGCGGCCCGGCGAGGCCGATGAGCAGCCCGATCGGGCCGATCCAGCGACTGCGCAGGAACGCCCCGGCGGCGCCGCCGGCCGGTCGGTTCGGTGTCTTCACCGCTCTGGTGGTCGCCGACATCACACACGCTCCGTGACGCGCTCGCCGAGCAGGCCGGTGGGCCGCACGGTCAGGAAGAGGATGAGGAAGGCGAACGCGAACACGTCGCGCCACTGCCCGCCGAGGAAATGGGTTCCGACGGATTCGAGCAGGCCGAGCACCACGCCACCGAGCATGGCGCCCTTGAAGTTGCCGATCCCGCCGATCACCGCGGCGGTGAACGCCTTGAGCCCGATGATGAAGCCCATCAGGAAGGTGATGCTGCCGTAGTAGGAGCCCGCCATGACACCGGCGGCGCCCGCGAGCGCGGATCCGATGAAGAACGCCTGGGCGACGACCCGGTTCACGTCGACACCCATCAGCCGGCTGGCCACCGGGTCCAGGGCGATCGCCCGCATCGCCCGGCCCTGCTGTGAGCGCATCACCAGGGTGTTGAGCCCCGCCATCAGCACGATCGCGATGCCGATCAGCACGATCTGGGAGACGCTGATCCGGACACCCAGCACATGCAGCGACGAACCGCCCAGGCGTACCGGGTACACCTCCGGATCGGGCCCGGCCACGATACGCATTCCGTACTCCAGCGCGAACGACGCGCCGACTGCGGTGATCAGCAGCGACAGCCGCGGCGCGCCGCGCAGCGGCCGGTAGGCGACGCGTTCGATCACCACCCCGGCCAGACCGGTGCCGGCCATGGACAGCACCAGCACCACGAGCAGCGCCACCAGCGACAGGGACGCCGTGAAACCGCTGAAGGAGGTGAGCAGCGCGAACCCGATGAACGCGCCGAGCATGTAGAGGTCGCCGTGGGCGAAGTTCAGCAGCTTCATGATCCCGTAGACCATGCTGTAGCCGAGGGCGACCAGTGCGTAGAACGAGCCGACGAACAGGCCGTTCCAGATGATCTGCAGCATGTCAGATTCTCCTCGGGCGCGGTGGCGGACCCGGATCGCGGGCCCGCCACCCGCCACCGTGTTCAGGACCGGAGGTCGTCGGCGAGCGTGAACTTGGTGCCGGACACCCGGAGGATGCGGAAACCGCCCTTGGACAGGGTGTGGTCCGAGGTGAACTTGAGTGGGCCGGAGAACAGTTCGAACCCGTCGATCTTCGCCAGGGCGTCCGCGATCTTCCTGCCGTCCGTGCTGCCCGCGTCCTCGATGCCCTTGGCGGCCACGCGCACCGCGTCGTAGGACTGCATGGCGTACGGGCCGGGGTCGGAACCGAACTTCTGCTTGTAGCGGCTGATCCAGCTGTTGGCGCCCTGGACGGTGTCGGGCGTCTCGGTCATGGTGGCGTACACGCCCTGGGCGTTCTTCTGACCGGCGATGCTGATGAGCTTGGCGTCGACGTTGCCGTCGGCGACCATGATCTCGCCGCGGTAACCGGCCTGGCGCAGCTGCCGGATGAGCAGGCCGCCCTCCTGGTAGTAGCCCGTCCAGTACACGAAGTCGGGCTTGGCCGACACGATGGCGTCGACGTTGGAGCTGTAGTCGCTCTCGCCCGCGTTCACCGACTCCGTCAGCACCGTCTTCATGTCGGTGCCGGCCTTCTCGATGTGGGCCCTGGTACGCGTGGTGATGTCGGTGGAGTAGCTGGTGTTGTCGTCGAGCAGCGCCACCCGGGTGGCCTTCTGCTTGGTCATCCAGGCCACGGCTGCCTGCGCCTGCTGCGCGCCGGTGCCGTTGATGAGGAACACCTCCGGCAGCTTCTGCAGGACCAGGTCGCCCGAGTTGGCCGCCGGGATCACCATCGGAACGTCCGCCTTGTCGAACACCGGCATGGTCGGCAGTGTGGCCGACGAGCAGTATCCGCCGACCGACACGGTGGCCCCCGCGGCGACCAGTTTGTTCGCCGCGGTGACCGCGGTCTTCGGGTCACATGCGCTGTCCTGCACGTTCAGCTTCAGTTTGCGGCCGAGCACCCCGCCGTCGGCGTTGATCTCGTCGATCGCCAGTTGGGCGCCGTGCTTCATGTAGGGGCCGGCGGCGGCGCTGCTGCCGGAGGTGGGGATAGCCATGCCGAGCGTGATCGGGCCGTCGGAGTCGCTGCCGCCGCTGCCCAGCGCTCCCTGGCAGCCGGTCAGCGCCAGCGCTGCCGCGGTGAACGCGGCGGCGGCTCCCGTCTTGGTACGTCTCGCGGTTCTCACGTCATGCACCCATCTCTGCTGGTGGTCGCGACGGACGCGGTTCCGTCGCCGGTCAGGTCGTCGTTCCTGGAGAAAACGGGTTCTCCGGGTTCCGGCGCCGCGGCGCCGGGCCCGGTGTCCGGGGACCGGGCGGAGGTCGGCCGTACCTCGCACCGCCCTTCCGGCCCTCGCCGCAGCGGGTCGGTCCCGGGATCAGGGCGGTCGGTGTACGGCGGGGTCCGCGGTCCCTCTGCCCGGTCCCGCTGCAAACGGGCCGGAGGAACGCGCGGCCGGTCCCGTCCGGCCTCGGCTCACGTACGCGACGTGAGATGGTGCGGGGAGCATGCCGGGGCCGCCGGAGGACCGGCGAGCCGGCGTGTGAAGTGCCGGTACCGCTGTTCCCCGCGGGGGTGACGGCCGGGAGGACGCCGCCGTGTGGCGGACGGCCGCGGCTGCCCGGTGTCCCGTGTGCCGTACCGCGTCCGGGTCTCGGACTCGTCGCACATGCGGTCGCCGGCCCGCGCCTGCTGCAGCGCGGCCCCGGTCACGACCGGATCTCGGATGTCCGCCGCCGGTTGCCCCCGGCCCGGCGCCGGGACGCGCGCGTACCGTTGGCGGACACGCTCCGGGCTGCTGGGACGGAACGGCCGGTCACCTCGTCGACCGGCCCGGGAACGGTCGTGACGGCGTCCACGGGGTCTCCTGCCCCAGCGGCGGAAGAGGGTGTCGCCGCCGCTGGGAACTGGCCCGTAGTCAACACGAGAACGCACACCAAGCCATGAGCCGGTCGAACAAATCTCACGATTTCGCTTTGTCCCGTCGGACAAGAACACGAGGTGTAGCGTTGGCCGAATACAGTCGGCGTCCAGACCGGGAGGCGCACTGTGGTCATCGACCGTCGAGTGGGTTCCCGCGCGTCCGGCGCTCCCGCCGGCCCGGCGGGAGCCGTCACCCTGCGCGGGCTGCTCAGCGCGCTCGACACGGCCGTCGTCCGGGTGGTCGGCGCCCCCGCGGGTGAGGACGTCACGATCGCCTCGGTGACCCTCGTCGACGGGTCGGACCTGCTGGCGGAGGCCGGGGCGCATGCTCCCGTGCCCGACCTCTACCTCCATGCAGGTGTCACCGACGCCGACGCCGTGCGCTGGCTCGACGAGGTCGCTCAGCGCTCCCCCGAGCACCGGCCGGCCGCGGTCATGTCGAAGTGCGCGGGGGTGTCGGGGGTGCTGCAGTCCGCGGCGCGCCAGGCGGGTGTCGCACTGCTGGAGGTGCACCCGAAGGCCCGGTGGGACCATGTGCTGCCGCTGGTCAAGCACGTCCTGGACCACTCGCGCCGGCACCAGGCCACCCTGGAGGAACCGGATCTGCTCGCCATGGACACCGACCTGTTCGGCCTCGCCCAGATGGCCGCGCAGAATGCCGGTGGCCTGGTCTCGATCGAGGACACGCAGTCGCATGTGCTGGCCTACTCGGCCTCCAACGAATCCGCCGACGAGCTGCGCACCCTGTCGATACTCGGCCGGGAAGGACCGCGGGACTACCTTCGGGCACTGGAGCAATGGGGGGTGTTCGACCGGCTGCGGGAGAGCGACGAGGTCATCGACGTGCCGGCGCACGGCGCGCTGGGCACCGAGCGGCGCCTGGTGGTCGGCATCCGGCAGCCGTCCGACGAGAGCTCAGCCGTACCGAGGATGCTCGGCTCCATCTGGTTGCAGCAGTGCGGTGCGGAGCCTTTCAGCTCCGACGCCCCGGACGTGCTGCGCGGAGCGTCCGCGATCGCCGCCCGCTTCATCTGGCGCAGTCTCAACGCCCCTTCCGCCGAGGGCCTGCTGATCCAGCGTCTGTTCGGCGCGCGCGGCGGAGGCGTGGACGTGCCGTCGCTGGTCGGCGCCCTCAACCTGCCGGTCACCGGACCGGCCGCGGTGGTCGGTTTCGCCCTCACCGGAGCCGGCGCCCCGGCACCGGCCGACCGGCTCTCGGGTGTGGGGCGCATGATCCGGCTGCATGCGAGCTCGTTCCGCCACGACTCGGTGGCCACGGTCATCGGCGACCGGGCCTACGTGCTGCTGCCCGGCTACAAGTCGGCGAGCACGGTCTCCGCGTGGGCGCGGCAGCTCGTCGACGATTTCGAGGCGAAGCGGTCGGTCGTGCTGCGTGCCGCGGTCGCCATCCAGGTGACGGACCTCGGGCAGGTGGCCGCCGCCCGGGCCGAGGTCGACCGGGTCCTCGACGGCACCGCCGCCACCTTCCCGGAAGGCAGGGTGACCACGCTCGACGAGTCCCGCACGGCGGTGCTGCTGGGTGAGATCCTCGACCTGGTCGGCGGCCACCCCGAACTGTACGACCCGCGTCTGGACGCGTTGTTCGCCTACGACCTCAAGCACGCGTCGTGTCTGCGGGAGAGCGCCGAGGCCTATCTCGCCGAGCACGGGGACGTCCGCAGGGCCGCGGCGGCGCTGCAGGTGCATCCGAACACCATGCGCTACCGCATCCGCAGGGTCGAGGACATCGTCGGACTCGACCTCGGTGCCCCCTCCGACCGGCTGCTCCTCGAACTGCAGCTCTGCCTGCACCGTCGCAGGAAGCTGACCGACCCGCCGGCCTGACTCCCGGGGCAGCGCTCCCCGCCGCGCAGTCCCCGCTCCCCTGCCCGCCGGTCTGCGGTCCGCCCTGCCCGCCGTTCGCGGCTCGGGCTCGCGCGGCCCCGGTCTCCGGTCAGTGGTCGGCGGCCCCCGGTCTCCGGTCGGCGGGCCGGGAGACGCCTTGTGGGAAGCGCCTTGCGTCGCGCCGCGGTGTTGAGCACCTGTCACAATCCGGGGCCCCGGCCGTGTGGCATCTGTCCATGGTCCCCGGCGGGGACCGCGCCTACCGTGTGGGACCACGCGGACCCGCACGCCGGGCGACCCCCTGCGCTCCCCCTCCGCCGCGCCCCGGCCGGATCCGGCCCTCTGCGACGGCCGGACCGGCCTGCCCCAGGGCCACCCCACACCGCCGTCCGCGGACCCGCCGTTTCGCAACCGGCATGGCATGAGGGGAGCGGCGCCCGGTGGTCCGCAGGACCTTCCCGGCCCGGTCCTCACCGGCCCCGGAAGGCCGCACAGAGCGCGGGAAACGACAGCCCGAAACATCCCGAATCTTCTGAAAGGCCGAAAGGTTGAGTACACGGACAGCCGGCGGCGAGGTGCCGCTCCGCCCTCCCGCGACGGGGCAGCACATAGTGATCGTCGAGGACGACGAAGCACTGGGCCGGGAGGCCGCGGAGTGCATCGGCCGCTGGGGAAGCACCGTCCACCGTCTGAACCGCCCGGACGACGAAACCCTGCGGCACCGGCTGCGGCACCCTGTCGACGGCATCGCCGTGGTGTCCCGCGACGACATCGTCGCACTGCGCTACGCACTGCTCACCGAGCACCTCAAGCCCGGGGTCCGCCTGGTGGTCACCCTCTTCGACCGCACCGTCGCCGACGAGGTCTCCCGTACGGTTCCGAACTGCAGTGTGCTCAGCATCACCGACACGATCGTGCCCAGCCTCCTGGCCAGTTGCCTCGACCCGCGGTACGCCATACTCCAGCCCACCGCCTCCGGCATGGTCGGCGTGCTGCGGCAGGACGGTCCCACCGGCGTCGACCGCCTCTCCAGGCGGGCCCTCGCCACCGCCTCCCGGCCCCGCCCGCGCGTCGGCGTCCTGACCTGGTTCCGCTCCCTCGGCATCTCCGCCAAGGCCCTCGTCGCCAGCTTCACCGGGCTCCTCGCACTGCTCACCCTGGACGTACTGCTCGGTGTCCTGGTCCTCCACGAGCCCTGGTACGACGCCCAGTGGAACGCGGCTCGCGCCCTCACCACGATCGGTACCTCACCCGCCGCGGAACACGGCCCGGCCTGGTACAAGCTGCTCTCCACCCTCTCGGTGCTGACCGTCCTGGCGCTGACCGCCCTGTTCACCGCCGGACTCGTCGACCAGCTCACCGGGCGGCGGATGACCAGCATCCTCGGCGCCCGCTCCATCCCGCGCCACGGCCACGTCATCGTCGTCGGGCTGGGACAGGTGGGGCTGCGGCTGTCCGCCCGGCTGCGCGATCTCGGGGTCAGGGTCGTCGCCGTGGAGCGCAACCCCGGGGCCGGCTGCGTGCCCCTGGCGCGTTCCCTCGCCATTCCCGTCGTCTTCGGGCGCGGCGGAGACCGGTTCCTGCTGAACCGGCTGTGCGTCCAGCGGGCCCGGGCCCTGGCGGCGGTGGGCTCCGATGGGCTGGAGAACATCGCCGTGGCGGTCGCGACCCGGGCCGTCGCCCCGCAGCAGCGCATCGTGCTGCGGGCCGGCGGAGACGAGATCACCGCCGATTCGCAGTCGCTCTTCCGTATCGGCGCCGTGTGCGATGTCACCCGCATCGTGGGTGCGTCCGTGGCGGCGTCCGTGCTCGGCGCCGGACCGCTCAGCTTCTTCGCCACGGAACAGCGCACGTACGGTCTGTTCGCCGACGAGGAGGTCGTCGACCTGGGGACCTGGGATGTGGGCCACCGTTCGCAGAGTGGTCCCACCGAGGAGAGCAGCGGCCCCGCCGCCGGCGTGCCCGCCCGCTGACCGGGGACCCGAACCGGCGGATGCCGGTACCCGGCCTCCCGTCCGCGGGGACCGGGGCGGGGCCGTCACAGCCTGCCCCGGTCCGTCGCCGGCGCCGGTCACCGGCGTCCCAGGGCGAGCTGAACCGGTCGCCCCTGCGGGCTGCTTGAGCCGTGTGCCGCGCCGAGCGGCCGGCTTCCACGGTTCCGATAGGGAGCGGGAGCCTGAAGACGGCGCCTCCTGGCCGACACCCCGGCCGCCGTGTCGGAGACGGCGTGTTCGCTGAAGACGCCTCCACCGTCCACCGGCAGCGCGCGGCGGGCTGTGGCCGGTTCGCGGAGCCCGGCCGTCGGCAGACTGCGGCTGCCGGCAGCGGAGAGCATCGCCGGGACCACCCGAGCGATCCGGTTCGGTGCGCACCGGGCGTTGGTTCACCGGGCGTTGGGGCCCTGCACGTTGCCGGTTCGGCGGTCGATCGCCGCCGCCGGCGCGGACGGACGCAGGGGCGAGGGCGTGCCTGACGACACTCGGCGGCAAGGAGTTCGTAACAAGCCATTGACAGGAGCTCCGGACATGGGCACTCTCTTGTGCACACGGGATGGCTAAACGATTAACCAACCCGGTTTCCACTACTTTGGGCAGGGGCAATGGCGCGCCGGATCGGGATCAAGGACGTGGCCGCGGCGGCGGGTGTGTCGACCGCGACGGTGTCGCATGTCCTGAACCGGGTCGAGGGCAAGCGGATCGGCCAGGAGACCCGGCAGCGCGTCTGGCAGGCTGCCGAGGAACTCGGGTACGCGCCGAACGGCCTCGCCCGAGGGCTTCGGATGCAGCGGTCGCAGACCATCGGCTTCGTCAGCGACGAGATCGCCACCACCCCGCACGCCGGCCGGATGATCCTGGGGGCCCAGGAGGCCGCCGCGGCCGAGGGCCTGGTGCTGCTGCTGGTCAACACCAGCGGCGATGCCGAACTGGAGCGCACGAGCATCGACATGCTGCTCCAGCGGCAGGTGGACGGCGTGCTGTACGCGTCGATGTACCACCGCACCGTGCGCCTTCCGGAGAGCCTGGGTTCGACGCCCACGGTCCTGCTGGACGCGCGCTCCGAGGACCTGGCCGTCCCCTTCGTGGTGCCGGACGAGGTGCAGGGCGGTTACACGGCTGTGCGGGAGCTGATCGACCACGGGCACCGCAGGATCGGGGTGACCGTCCAGACCGTCGACGTTCCCGCCCGGCAGGGCCGCCTGGAGGGCTACCGCAAGGCGCTGGCCGAGGCCGGTGTCCCCTACGACCCGTCCCTGGTCGTCTCCGAGACGGCGGTGCCGTACAACACGCCCACGCGTGACGTGGAGACGGGCTACCGCGCCGCACGGCGTCTGCTGACGGCAGAGCAGCGGCCGACGGCCCTGTTCTGCTTCAACGACCGGATGGCCGCCGGTGCGTACCGGGCCGCCGCCGAGCTGGGGCTGTCCATCCCCGGCGACCTGTCGGTCATCGGGTTCGACAATCAGGAGCTGGTCTGCGAGTCGGTCCATCCGGCGCTGAGCACCGTTCAGCTCCCGCACTACGAGATGGGGGCACGGGCTGTTGCCCAGTTGCTCGCACTCACCAAGACCCCGGGCCGGCCACCGGGCCCGGACATTCGGGAATTGCTGCTTTGCCCGCTGGTGGCGCGGGCATCGGTCGCTTCGCCGCCCCGACTCTGACCCCGGGACGGCGAAGCACTCTGCACCATGACAGGCGACCGTTGCGACCGGTCGTCAACCCTGTCACTACTTTGAACACAGTGAGGGTACACATATGTTCCCCGAGATTCTCAATGCGCCGTCCAACCGCCGCAGCACGCTGATATCCGACGGTGCCGGCGCCGATCCGGCCGCCGTGGACGAGTCGGGCCCCGCCCGTTGCTCCCACGCCGTCGGCGCCCCTGCCGCCGAGGCGCGAGGGTACTGACCTCCCTCCCCTTCCTCGCCGACCACCGGGTCGGCGCCTCGGCCGCCTTCGCCCGCACCGCCTCCGGCATCACCCCGGACGGCCTTGCTCGCTCCCGTCGCCATGCCCGCAGGGCCTTGTTGCGTGCGCCGGCGGAGGCCACCTTCCGCGAGTTCTGCGAGGGGCTGGTGACCGGCTTCGTCCGGTGACCGCCCTCCGCACGTCCCGTGCACTCACCGAAAGGCACGCGTGTGTCCACCGCGCCCCGTGATCCGTTCCGGCCCGTCGCGCACCTGCGCCCGCCCCGCAACTGGATCAACGACCCCAACGGGCTGGTCTTCCATGACGGCTACTACCACGTCTTCCACCAGTACAACCCCTACGGTGCGACGCACGCGAACATGCACTGGGGCCACTTCCGCAGCCCCGACCTGCTGAGCTGGGAGCCGATGCCGATCGCGCTGTCCCCGACCCCGGGCGGCGAGGACGCGGACGGCTGCTTCTCCGGCAACGCCGTCTCCGACGGCGACCGGCTGATCGCCTTCTACTCCGCGAACCGCTGGGACCGCTCGCCCCAGCACCAGCCGGTCACCACGGCCACCTCCCTGGACGGCGGCCGGACCTTCACCCCGCGCGCCCAACTGCTCATCCCCGAGTGGCCCGAGGGCTGCACCATGTATCGCGACCCGTACGTGTGGCGTGCCGGTACGGACTGGCGG
Source organism: Streptomyces sp. MS06 (assembly GCF_047200655.1). Lineage (NCBI taxonomy): Bacteria > Bacillati > Actinomycetota > Actinomycetes > Kitasatosporales > Streptomycetaceae > Streptomyces > Streptomyces sp. MS06. The sequence continues at coordinate 121,834 of NZ_JBJZOJ010000010.1, read as the reverse complement.
ATGCTGGTCGGCGCCGCCCTCGACGACGGTCGCGGCGCGGCCCTGCTGTACACGTCCCCCGACCTGGAAACCTGGACCTACCTGGGCCTCTTCGACGCCCGCAGGCAGGAGCAGGTCGGCGACACCGAGCTGCACACCGGCGAGGGCTGGGAATGCCCCCAGTACCTTCCGGCGCGCGCGGGGCGGCCCGGCGCCCTCATCTTCAGCGCCTGGAACGACCACGACGGCGCCCGCTGCGTCACCGCCCTGGTCGGCGAGGAACGCGGCGACACCTTCGAGGCCGGCCCGCCCCTCCTCGTCGACCACGGCCCGGAATGCTACGCGCCCGCACTGCTGCCCGCGCCGGACGGCCGGTGGCTGATGTGGGGCTGGTCCCGGGAGGCCCGCGAGGACTCCTGGGCCGTCGCGGACGGTTGGGCGGGCATGCTCACGCTGCCCCGCGAGGTCTCCGTCGACGGCGACGGCACCGTGCGGCAGCAGCCCGCCGTCGAACTGCTCGCCCTGCGCGGCGAGCGCACCGTTCACGCCGTCGGCGAGACATACGGCCCGGAGCCGGTGGACCTGGGCCGCGTGGGCCGCGCCTTCGACCTCACGGCCCGTCTGGAGGCCACCGGCTCGGCCGGCCTGCGGCTGCTGACCGGCCCGGACGGCTCCGAGTACCTCGACATCCGCCTCGACGCGGCCGCCGGTGAACTGGTCGTCGACCGCGACCACGCCTCCCTGGACGGCCGCGCTCAGGGCGGCACCTACCGGATGCCCTGCCCCGCCGGCCGACCGGCCGAGCTGCGCGTGGTCGTCGACCACTCCGTCGCCGAGGTCTTCCTGACCTCCACCGGCCAGGTCCTCACCCTGCGCTTCTACCCGACGGGCAGCAGCCCGTGGCGGCTCGAGGCCCGCACCGCGCCGGGCGCGCGCCTGGCCTATACGGCCGACGCGTGGGAGCTACTACCGCTCACGGTCAAAGAGCCGGGCGCCGACACCGGACAGCCGCACGAGCAGTCCCCCTGACGGATCCATCGTCACGCCGCCGTGGCCACGGACCGTGGCGATCCCGATTCCCCCCAATGCAACCTGCGCACCAATCCAACTCACGCACCCGCACCACCACACCGGAGGCACTCACCATGAACATCCCGAGCAGGAGATCACGGCGGACGGTCTGTACCGCCCTGGCCCTCGGCCTTCCCCTGGCCGCTCTGGCCGCCTGCAGCGGCGGCAGTGGCAGCAGCGGCACCGACACCTCCGCCGAGCAGGGCAGCGGCACCGGCACCATCACCGTCTGGGCCCACCAGGGCCAGGCGAGCGAGGCGAACGCCCTGCAGAACGCGGTGAAGTCGTTCAACTCCTCGCAGAAGAAGATCACGGTCAAGCTGACCCTGATACCCGACACCGACTACACCAAGACGATCACCGCCACCGACGCCTCCAAGCTGCCGGACGTGATGGAGTTCGACGGCCCGACCATGGCGAACTTCGTCTACAACAAGAAGCTCGCCGCGATCGACGACTACGTCTCGGTCAAGACGATGGCCAACGCCACGGACGCCATCAAGGCCCAGGGCGAGATCGGTGGCAAGCACTACGGGCTGGGCATGTTCGACTCCGGGCTCGGCATCTACGGCAACAAGAAGCTGCTGGACGCGGCCGGGGTGAAGTACCCCACCGGGCTGTCGGACGACTGGACCGCGGCCGAGTTCACCGACGCGGTCAAGACGCTGGCCGCCAAGGACCCCGACGGCAAGAGCCTCGACCTGCAGGAGAACAACGGCTTCGCCACCGAGTGGGGCACCTACGGTTTCGCCCCGATCGTCTGGTCGGCGGGTGGCTCGCTGCTGAAGAACGGCAAGGCGGAAGGCGCCCTGGACACCCCGGCGGCGGCATCGGCGCTGAAGACTTTCCAGAGCTGGAAGAAGTACACCGACCCCAACACCGACGGCAACGCCTTTGCCAAGGGCCGCGTCGCGCTGAGCTGGGTCGGGCACTGGATGTACCCCGCCTACAGCAAGGCCCTGGGCAAGGACCTCGTCGTGCTGCCGCTGCCCGACTTCGGCAACGGGCCCAAGACCGGCGAGGGCTCCTGGCAGTGGGGTATCGGTGCGCACTCCAAGAACGGCAAGGCGGCCGGAGCCTTCCTCGACTCCCTGCTCAACGACACCAACGTCACCGCGATGACCACGGCCAACGGTGCGCCTCCCGGTACCACGTCCGTGCTCGCCAAGAGTGACCTGTACAAGAAGGGCGGCCCGCTCCAGCTCTTCGCCGACCAGCTCGCCCAGCCCTGCGGCGACTCTCAGATCGACAAGTCGTGCGTGGCCGTGACCCGCCCGGTCACCGCCGGATACCCCACGGTCACCGCCAAGTTCAGCCAGGCGCTGAGCGATGTCTACGGTGGCGCCGACCCGAAGACCGCCCTGGCCAAGGCCGCCCGCGCCATCGACCAGGACTTCTCGGACAACAACGGCTACCAGCTGCCGTAGTCGGCATCCAGCAGCCGGGGAGGGACGGGACGCCCCTGACGATGCCCGTCCCTCCCGGCCAGGAAGAGGACTCCCACCGTGACCACCGTGAACCCCGCACCCGCCACACCAGCCGACCGCGATCCGGCCCCGGCACCGGCTCCCGCCTCGCCCCGGCGGTCCGGGCGCAGGAACCGCGACTGGGTGCACGGGCTGCTGATGGCCGCACCCGCCCTCGGCGGACTCATCGCCTTCGTCGGCGTGCCGTTCGTCTACGCGGTCGTGCTCTCCTTCTACAACGTCCGGCTCGGCTCTCCGCTGCCTCCCCGCTTCTTCGGCATCGAGCAGTACCGGCGCCTGTTCACCGACCCCGACATGTCGGGCCCGTTCCTGCGGGCCCTGCTCAACAACCTGACCTTCGCCGCGGTCGTGGTGCCCGTGCAGACCGGCCTCGCGCTGGCACTGGCCATCCTGCTCAACCGCAAGCTCAAGGCCATCGGCCTGTTCCGGTCGATGTTCTTCCTGCCGGTCGTCTTCCCCATGGCCCTGGTCGCCGTCATCTGGCGGCTCATCCTCGCCCGCAGCGGCGACGGCCTGCTCAACTCCTCCCTGCACGCGGTGACCTTCGGCAACTGGGGCGCCTTCGACTGGCTCGGCGACAGCGCCACCGCCATGGCCTCGATCATCGTGCTGTCGATCTGGCAGGGCGTCGGCTTCCAGATGGTCATCCTGCTGGCCGGCCTGCAGCAGATCCCCGGCGAGCTCTACGAGGCCGCCCAACTCGACCGGGCCTCGCGATGGCAGCAGTTCCGCCACGTCACCCTGCCCGGCATACACAACACCCTCGTCTTCGTCGCCCTGCTCACCTCGGTGCTGTCCTTCCGCGTCTTCGACCAGGTCTACGTCCTCGTCAAGGGCGGCGGACTCGATGAAGACGCCACCCGCACCGTGATGTACCAGGCCGTCACCACGGCCTTCGACCAGAACAACATCGGCCAGGCGTCGGCGATCACCGTCGTCTTCTTCCTGATCGTCGTAGCCCTGACCCTCATCCAGCGCAGCGCCGTCCGCACCGGCAACGAGGACTGATCCCCATGGCCCAGACCCGAAACGCCTCGCGCCGCCTCCTCGACTACGCCGTCCTGGGCGTGCTGGCCTTCGTCTTCGTCCTGCCCGTCCTCTACCTGATCCTCGGCAGCTTCAAGCCCTCCGACGAGGTCCTGAGCGGCCTGACCGGCTTCTTGCCCACCCATCTGTCCTTCGACAACTACAGCGCCGTCCTGAACAGTTTCAACTCCGACGCCACCGGCTACTTCTGGCGCTTCATGGGCATCTCGGCACTGCTGTCCACGGTCGTCGTCCTCGGCGGCCTCATCGTCAACTCCATGGCCGCCTACGGCCTTTCCCGACTGAAGTGGCGAGGCCAGGGCGTGGTCTTCGCCCTCGTCCTGCTGCTGATGCTGGTGCCGTTCGAGGCGGTGGCGGTGCCGCTGTTCTACATGTTCAACGCCCAGCGCAACACCATCTACATCCAGGCCGTCCCCTTCATCGCCAACGCCTTCTCGGTCTACCAGTTCGCCACCTTCTTCCGCGCGATCCCGCCCAGCATCGAAGAGGCCGCCCGCATCGACGGCGCCGGCCCCTGGCGCACCTTCTTCGCGATCATCGTCCCGATGTCGAAGCCGGTGTTCGCCTCGGTCGCGATCCTGACCTTCCTCATCCAGTGGAGCTCCTTCCTCTGGCCGGTGCTGATGGTCTCCGACCCCGCGGTCCGCCCGCTGCCCCTGGAGATGAGCGTCTTCCAGGGCCAGATGCCCGTGGACTGGGGCCAGGTCCTCGCCTTCGGCGTCCTGCTGGTCCTGCCCGTGCTGATCGTCTTCGCGTTCTTCCAGCGGTGGTTCGTCCAGGGTGTCGCCAGCTCCGCCGTCAAGGGCTGAACCTCCCGCACGCGCCACACCGCGTCCCGGCGCGTGCCGGGGCCGGCCGGCCATCCGGTCGGCGCCGCGGCGGACTGCACGTGGGGGCGCGAGGACGGTTCCGGCCGGGCCCGAACGGTCTCCGACATGCGCGCGCAGCGCAAGGCCCTGCGCCGCTACCGCGCCTGGCTGCCCGCCCGGGGCACCGCATAGGCGCTGGCACCACATCGGCGCTTCGGGTTCCCGCCAAGGTGTTCAGCCGAGGAGACCCCTCCGCACGCCACAGGACCGGCCGCAGCCGCAAACCGCGGCGCGCAGTGCCGATCGCATCGAGCCGCGGGAACTCGATTGCGATGACAAGCCTGTCTTGGCGGTTCACACCTCGTTCAGCAGACGGCCGTCACGCAACCACCGGACGAAGGCCAAGGACCAGGCCGCCAGGAGCAGGAGCTGCAACGACAGAGCGAGGAGCCAGGGCGCGGGGCGCGCCCAACCGATCAGCAGTGACGTCGCGGCGGTCCCGGTGAACACCACCTGGACCGTGGCGTAGGCGGAGGCACGCCGACCGTAGTCCTCCAGGGTGGGCAGGACAGCCACGATCATGAGGGACATGACCGCCACGCTGCCGCTCATGAGCCAGCTCGGCCCAGCCGGTGTCCTGCTGTCGCCGGCATGCTCGATGAGCCCCACCATGGCCGCCCCGGCCGCGGCGACGGCCATGGTCAGGGGAAGGTGGACGATGATCCACGCGACCAGGGACGCGCGGACTTCGCGTGGCGGTTTCCGGGCCACCAGGTCGGCGTAGCTCCACCAGAATCCGAACCCGACGGCGAGTCCGAGCAGGCCCGTGGTGATGACCAGTGCACTGCGGTCGGTGTTCGCCAGGCCGTCCACAACGCCGACGACGACCTCGCCCAGCACGATGATGAGCAGCAGCCCGAACCGCTCGACCATGGAGTCGGTGACGACGTCGTATTCGGCCTCCCTGCGCCAGGACGCCAGCACGCCGGATTCGACGGCGCACCAGCCGAGCACGAAGAGCGCCCAGACGCCGAGCCGAGCGTCTGCCGACAGTGGGGCCGAGGCCACGACGAGGGCGATGCCGGCAAGCATGACCAGCAGGTACTGCCCTGCCGTTCTGCGGCGCCCGGGCGGGTCCCGCCGGTAGACGGAGTACCACTGCCAGCTCAGCAGGGCGAGCAGCAGTGCGTACAGCACCGCGAGGGTGCGCCCGTCCTCGCCGTCGGCGTGGGCCGCGTAGGCCGCCATCAGCGAGAGCAGCAGCATCTGAAGGAAGATCATCGAGCGGGTGCGGCCGTCTTCCCGGCCGTGCAGTTCGTAGAACAGCGTGCCGTTCAGCCAGGCGATCCAGATGAGTCCGAAGACCACGGCGAACGTGGCGGTGCCCCGCCAGGAGACGTCCTCGGCCAGTGCGTGCGCCGCCTGGCCGACGAGCACGACGTAGACGAGGTCGTAGAAGAGTTCGAGGAAGCTGACGGTGCGCTCGGTGTCGACCTCGCCGTGGCGGCGCGGCGGCCGGAGGAACCACCGTCGGAGCCCGTCGCCGAGGCGGATCGCTTCCCCGGGAGCGGTACCGCGCCCGCCGTCCGTGTCCGGCATGTGGGCTCCCTGCGCCGATGGTGTGATCCCGAGACTCCGCTGCCGAGCGTACTCAGCCCGGTACGGGCCGCACCCCGAGGATCGGGCCGCCGCCACGTCCGGGGCACGGGCGGGCGGTGGGGACGGCGCGGGCCGTCAAGCCCCAGAGGGGCCACGTACGGTCGCCGGCACGCGCGGGGTGACGGACAGCGGCATCAGCGCCGGCTGCATCACCGCGATCGTGCTGAACCTGCTCTTCAACCACTTCTCGGACGGGCGGCCCTCACCAGAGCGGGCGGCGCCGGCTCGGTCGAAGGGGCAGCCCCGGGTGCAGACGGGGAGGCGGACGGCGCGTCAGGCTGAGGTGCCACTGCCCGAGTGAGGGCTGCGGCCGCGCTCGTGAAGTCCGCGAGAGTTCCCGCAGCACCGGCCGGGTGTGCGGCGGCAGCGGGAACCCGTGGCGGCGTCGCGCAACCGCCATCGTGGCCGTCACGTCGGTGCAGGAGCCCGCGGAGCCGCCCGGACGCGGCACCGTGCGAGCGGGAGGGGCAGTTGGGGAGGGAGCCGTCGCCGGGCCGTCTCCGGGTTGCCGGAACCGTCACACGCGCGCGGGGCGGTCATCGAGATTTCATCGGCCCTCCTTAGCGTGACAGCGGTCGGACGAAGGACGCGCGGCACGGGGAGGACGGCTCGATGACCAGCCGGAGACTCGGATCGACGCTGCCGACGGCGGTCGTCGCCGTCCTCGCCGCCATGGGCGCGACGTTGCTGTTGGCCCGTCGAAGGGCGGGCGACCCGGCCCTCAACAGTACGGTGACGTCGTGCCAGAGCACGCCTCCCGCCCGCTGGTCCCGCCTGCTCGGCGGGCAGGCGCTCGGGAGGCTGCCGTGACGAGTTCCCTTCGCGCCGAAGGAGCCGGTGCGCACGCCGGACCCGCCGGCCCCGGAAAGCCCGGCCGTCTTCGGCGGGCCCGTGGGTGACCGAGCGCTCCACCGAGCAGCAGACGTCCTTGAGATCGGGGTCCCGCGCTGAGAGTACGACGGGTGAGCGCACCGGGAGGCCGGCGACGGCCGCCGGTGCACTCCTCCTGCGGGACACCACCGACTTCCGGCATCCCGGTACCGCACATCACGAAGACACACGAGGAGACGCACTGTGGCAAGGACATCGAACCGCTGGCGGCTGCTGGCGACGGGGACGGCCACCGCCGCCGTTCTGGCCCTGGGCCTGCCGGCCGGTCCCGCACAGGCTGTCGACGGCACCGCACCGCCGCCGTTGGCGAACGGATTCGGCCTGACCCAGGTCGACACGGCAGTGGGCGGTCCGACCGACTTCACCATCACGGTGACCACGCCGGAGGTCTCGGGCAAGCATCACATCAAGATCATCCTGCCGAGTGGCTACTACGCCGACCCGGACCGGCGCTACCCGGTGCTGTACTTCCTGCACGGCGCACCCGACGACCCGATCCGCCAGAACTATCCGGCGCTGACCGGGTCCGACTCGATGATCACCGTCATTCCGGACGGCGGCGCACGGGGCTGGTACGCGAACTGGCTCGACCAGCACACCCGACTCGGCGCCCAGAACTGGGAGGACTTCCACCTCCAGCAGGTCATCCCGTTCATCGACGCGAACCTGCGGACCATTCCCACCAGGAAGGCCCGGGCCGTCGCCGGCGTCTCGATGGGCGGGTTCGGCGCCCTGCACTACGCCCAGGACCGTCCCGACCTGTTCAGCCAGACCGCTTCCCTGTCGGGGGACATCGACCTGTCGGCCAGGTCCATGGACCTCCGGCTGGCGGCCGTCGCCTCGGTCACCGACGCTCTGGGCGCGATCTGCGCTTCGGCATCCGGAGCCTGCGACCCCGACGACTCCCCGTTCAAGCCGGGTGTGGACAGCGACGCGCTGTTCGGCTCCCCCTACCCCGTGTTCAACGCGGACTGGCGGTGGAACCAGGTCGACCCGGCGGCGCACATGGACAGACTCGCCGGAATCGGCGTCTCCATCTACGTGGGCAACGGCGGCGGCTCACCCACCGACCCGGAGTTCTGGCTCGAAGGCGCAGCCCGGCACGCCAAGGACAGCCTGGACGCGCTGGGTATGCCGTACCACTACGTCGACTACGGCGATGGTTCCACCTGGGGTACCCAGTGCAACGGCCGCCACAACGGCGGCTGCTGGGAGCAGGACCTCCAGGACCTGCTCCCCCGGCTGGAAAGGGCCCTCGCCTCCTGACCGTACCGTACGTGCGCGGCGCGGGACCGGCTGCCGCCTCCCACGGCAACCGGTCCGCCGGGTGCCCGCGCTCTGTGCCCGCCTCACCGCGCCGGACGGCTCCGGAGCGACTTCCTCGGGGCACCGGTCACCGCGTGGATGACCTTCAGGTGCGGGCTGAGGACGGTCCGGGCGACGTCCGGGTCCCCCTGCACTCGGGCCACCGTGTGTCTGCGGCAGGGAAAGGCCGGGGGCGGCTCGGAGGGAACCTCTGCCTCCTGGGCGGCCATCCGGAATAGCACGACATGGACACATCATTCATGTCGAGTCATGCGCGACGGCGCGACGTTACGATCAGTTGCGCGCACACCCGGCGGAGTGCCCGCCGAAGGGCGGGCCGGGCCCGCGCCCCGCCGTGTGCCACCGCAGGAGTGCAGGCTGGGAGAGGACGCGGAGCATGTCCAAGCAGGAGCGCTGGAGCAGGCTGTTGGAACTGCTCGCGGCCGACGGCAGGCTGGACGTCGAGGAGGCGGCCGCCTCGGTGGCGGTTTCACCGGCGACCATTCGGCGTGACCTCGATGAACTGGCCGAACAGAAGCTGCTCGTCCGCACGCGCGGAGGGGCGATCGCGCACGGAGTGTCCTACGAGCTTCCGCTTCGCTACAAGTCCTCCCGGCACGTCCCCGAGAAGCAGCGGATCGCCAAAGCGGTGGCGGACCTCGTGGGTACGGGGGACGTGGTCGGTCTCAACGGCGGAACCACCACCACGGAAGTGGCCAGGGCCCTGGCCCTCCGGGCGGGTGGGGCCGCGGAGGGAAGGGACATCCCCCTCTCCTCCGGCCCGCTGTGCACGGTCGTCACGAACGCGCTGAACATCGCGAGCGAGTTGGCGGTTCGCCCGCAGTTCAAGATCGTGGTGACCGGCGGCGTGGCGCGCCCCCAGACGTACGAGCTGGTAGGCCCGTTGACGGACGGGGTGCTCAACCAGGTGGTGCTGGACGTCGCCGTGCTCGGCGTCGACGGCGTGGACCCGCGGCTCGGCGTCATGACGCACCACGAGGACGAGGCGAGCATCAGCAGGCTCTTCGCGGAACGCGCGCGCAAGGTGGTCCTCGCGACGGACTCCTCCAAGATGGGCAGACGCGCGTTCGCCAGGATCTGCGGGCTCGACCGGGTCGACGTGCTCATCACCGACACCGGCATCGCCCCGGACATGGCGGACCGCCTCACCGAAGCGGGCATCGAGGTCATCAGCGTCTGAGCGTGAGGCGGCAGCGGCCCGGAGGGCGCGACGCCGAACCGGGTGGTGGGCGGCGGGCGGACGCGCGAAAGCGGGACGCGCGGTGCCGGCCCGCCCGGCGACGAGAGCAGGTACCCGGAGCGGTCGCGGTGGTCACGGCCGGGCTCATGGCCTTCCACCGGGCGGTGCCCAACTCCGCCGACCGCCCGGGCAGCCATCTGGCGACCTTCCTTCCCGCCGCGGCCGAGGCCACCACCGGTCGGTCTCGGCCGTCGGTGCCGGGCCGGACGTGGAGGCCGATCGGTTCCCGTGCACGGGGACAGGGACAGGGACAGGGACAGGGACAGGGACAGGGACGGAGACGGAGACGGAGCCGGCCGCCCGGGTCGGTCAGCCCCCGTGCACGGCGCGGGGCCGGTCGCCCGGTTCGGTCACCCGCAGCTGGCGGAGGAGGCCGCCGTAGTCCTCGTCGTCATCGCTGATGAAGATCGGGAAGTGGCCGTCGACCAGTCCGACGCCCTCGACCTTGAGTCCGGAACTGCGGGCGAGTTGCTGCGGCGGGGCGACCGGACGCAGCTCTGCGCCGAGGGCTCCGCCCGGGACGACCGTGGCCGCCCGGTACACGGCGCTGTCGAAGGGGCCGAGGTCGCCGGGATCGTAGGCGGAGGAGACGTAGAGGTTGCCCTCGTCGTCGATGTCGAGGCCCGAGGCGGGACGCGCACCGGGCGGTTCCGGCGCGGTGAAGGGGATCGAGGCCCACCGCGTGCCGAAGTGGAGCGTGCCGTCCCTGCCGACCTTCAGGGATGTCATGTGGAGGGCGGTGGTGTCGCTGCCCTCGGCCCGCTCGGCATAGACGAAGTAGTCCTTCCCGCGGATGGTCGCGACGGCCGTCGCCTCGACGTTGACGAGCGGTTCGGGGGTCCTGGGCCAGGGCGCCGAACCGACGATCTCGACGTGCAGCCGGTCGTCCCACCGGGCGAGGTAGATGGTGGGGTCCGGGTCGTCGCCGTCGGCGTTGCTCTCCACCAGGAGGGCCTCGTTGCGGCCCGGTAGCCGGGCGATGCTCTCGAGGTCGTTCGGCACGGTGGGGAACGCGACGTCGAGGTTCCGCACGATGATCCCGTCGGTGTCGACGGGGGTCCGCACGATCGAGAGACGGGGCAGGTCGCGCTCGGCGTCGTTGTCCCTGGCGTCGTGGCAGATCAGAAAGACCTCCTGGGTCTCGCCGCCGTACCCCGCGCCCGCGGCGGGCGTCCGCTCGGTGGCGAGCCAGGCGATGCCGCTGAACTCACGCGGCGCCCGGACCACCGACCCGGTGGTCGGGGCGACACCGGAAGCACCCGCGCCGGAACGGGTCTCCACACCGCAGGCGGCGAGCGCCAGAGCGCTCAGCGCCGCCACCGCCGGCAGCAGACGCCGTCCGGAAAAACGACACCGCATCAGGTCTCCTCCCACAGCACAGCGGGCCCGGCTCCCGGACCCCGCTGTGGAAACTAGGGCAGAGGACGTACGGCGCCGTGGAGGCGTCGCGGTGTTTCGACAAATCCGGAAGGTCCTTTTCCTCCTTTGGCCGCGTACTGCCGGCCCGCGGGACCGCCGGGCCGCACTGCGGCGGCCCCGTTCCGGGCCTGGATCCCTCCGACACCTCAACCGGCAGCCTCTGCGGCACCCTTGGGCGGGTCCCGGGAGGAGGATCAGGGGGTGGCCCGAGGGACGGGCGGGGAGCGCGCCCCGGCCACCGGTGAAGGCACGACGGCGGAGGTGTGCGAGCACAGGCGGGGCAGCTTCGGTCGTCCGGTGATCTTCTTGTGCCGTCTTCCGGTGAATGTGCGTCACTTACCGGCAGGGCGTCCCTCGTACGGGGCTCCGCTGTCTACGGTTTCGGTCTCGGACGGGTGAAGCAACAACCGGAGCCCGCCGCACCAGGCAACCTAGGGGAGGCGTCGATGGCAAGCGTGGAAGTGTCACTGAAGGAGTTGATGACGGGGGTCGAGGGGGCACTGGGAGCGGCCGTCGTCGATTACACGAGCGGTATGGCCCTCGGCACCCTGGGCGGCAGCAAGGACCTGGACCTGACGGTCGCCGCAGCCGGGAACACGGACGTCATCCGGGCCAAGGTGCGCACCATGGAGCACCTGGGCCTCAAGAGCCAGATCGAGGACATCCTGATCACCCTGGCGGGGCAGTACCACCTCATCCGGCTGGTGGCCGGCCGGAACGGCAACGGGCTGTTCCTCTACCTCGTCATCGACAAGAGTCGCTCAAACCTGGCCATGGCCCGCCACCAGCTCAAACGGATCGAGGAACACCTCGAGGTCTAACCGGCCTGAGCACATTGGCCTACTTGCGCTCACGACTTGAAGAAATCTTCAAGTCTTAACTTGGAGAGAGTGCCAACCCGTGCACGTGGGTGGCACAGTCCGAGGAGAATGAGCACAGAGAAGCCCCTGGGGCGGCGTCGCCACGGCGCCTCCCCAGGGGGAGCCCGACCGCGACCGGCAGGAAAAGGCGCTGTGCAAGTCCCCCTCTATCAAGCCAAAGCGGAATTCTTCCGAATGCTCGGTCACCCGGCGCGCATCAGGGTCCTGGAGCTGCTGCAGCACGGCCCGGTCCCGGTACGGGACCTGCTCGCCGACATGGAGATCGAGCCTTCGAACCTCTCGCAGCAACTGGCCATCCTGCGTCGCGCCGGCATCGTCGTGTCCACACGGGAGGGGTCGACGGTGACCTACGCGCTCGCCGGCGGTGACGTGGCCGAACTTCTACGCGCGGCTCGCCGCATCCTGACCGAGCTTCTGGTCGGCAGGAACCAGCTCCTGGCGGAGCTGCAGCAGGTCGACGCCTCGGCGTCGCCGGTCGGGGCCTCGGCCGAAGGGTCGGTCGGGAACACCGCCCGATGAATCGGGCAGGCCTCACGGACACCGGTTCACCCCGCCTGTCCGTGAGGGGCTGCTCCAACGCCCCGGCGGGCAGCGGGTCGCCCCGAGGCGGGGCGGCTCCTGGCCGCCGGGCGCACGACGAGCGGTCGCAGCCCTACTGGCCGCGCCAGATGTTGTCGAACGCGGCGTTCTCGATCGCCCGACGCTGACGTTGGGCCTCGAGTTCCATGACCGCCTCGCCGACGGCGGCCAGTACCGCGGTGGCCGTCTCGTCGGCGAGGTCCGCGAAGGCCTCGTCCGGCCGCTCCTGGATCCCGGCCGCCGCGGCCAGGGCGTCGAAGACCGGCTCGCCCGACGCCCGGCGCTCCTCGGCCCGGCGCCGGGCCGGCGATTCGACCGGCACGGTCCGCCCCGTCCGCAGCGGAATCCGTCGACCACGCGGCCGGGCGGCCAGCCCCAGCCGCTCCAGATCCGCGGTGTAGGCGGAGGCCAGTCCGCGCCCCCGGCGCCACAGCCAGTCCTCGACGGATTCGTACGGTCGGCGCCGGACGAGCAGGGAGGCGGCTTCGTCCAGCAGACGGTCGCCGGTGGGTGTTTCCGGGCCGGGCACGAGGCTGTCGCCGTCCAGGATGAGGACCCGGGCCTCAATCAGATCGAGCACCTCGGCGCCGGCCAGCGCGAGCGACAGGTCGCCCTGTTCCAGCGGACGACGGCGCGACACGTCCAGGGCGACGATCGCGAGGTCCCGTGCGGTGGTCATGTGCGCCTCCACGTCGGTCGGCCGGATGAGGACGTGTGCACCGCGGTCCTCCCCCGTCGCCTTCCCCGTGCCCTCGGGGAGCCCGGTGCGGTACCCGGGGCACGTGGTGCGCGTCGGGCCGGGGGCACGACGAGGATACGGGAGGACGCGGCCTCCTCGCCCCGCGCGGTCCGCTTCGCTTGCCGGCCTCAACCACGCGGATCGGGTTGCTGCCTGCAGCGGCACCGCGGTGTGCTTCCGGGTTCACGGGCCCGTCGTGCCGGCTGCGCTCCTGCGGACGACGCCGTCGGCGTGCCGACCCGGCCACGTGTGCGGCGCGGAGATCGTACGATCGGCTGGTCGCGCCGCCCCCTGCAAGGAGCGTTCCCACGGTGACCGCTGTCGCCCCGTCGCCTCGTACCGCCGCCGGACCCGGGCTCCTGCCGGTCCGCTTGCTGTCCCGGACGGAGGACGGCGACCCGCTGCATGCTCTGCTGTGGAGGGCGGGACCGGGGTGGCGGATGATCAGCAGTGCCGTGCTCGGCGGCGGTCTCGGGGAGCGCCGGTGGGTCCTCAACGCGCAGGTCGGTCACGGGTACCGGCGTCTCGACCCCGACCGCCACCTGGCCGAACTGGCCCGGGACGGTGGACTGGACGGGCCGGGAGTGGGGTTGATGACGGCGGCGGACGTGCGCGCCTACCGGCATGCGGCGGACGGCGGGGTCGAGGCGGTGGCCACCGCCGGGATAGCGGTACGCGGATGGGCGGCCACGGCGGCCGAGGGCACCCGCGTGCCCGCCGCGCCCGGCACCATCAACATCATCGTCGCGCTGCCCGTGGCACTGACCGACTCTGCGCTGGTCAACGCGGTCGGCACGGCGACCGAGGCCAAGGTCCAGGCACTTGTGGACGCCGGGCACGACTGTTCCGGCACCCCCACGGACGCCGTGTGCGTGGCGGCGCGGACGCCCGGCCCGGCGGGCGGGGAGGTCCACGCCTTCGCCGGCCCCCGCTCGCTGTGGGGCGCCCGCCTGGCGCGGGCAGTGCACCGCGCCGTTCAGAACGCCGCCCCCGCACGGTAGAAGAGCCCGGGGCCGCGAGTCATCCTCCCGGGCCTCAGGAGCGTGCCGCGCCCGCGCCGTGGAGGGAGCCTGCGTCACGGCCGGCCCGGAGCAGCATGGAGGTGCGCCCCGCCTGAGCCGGAGTGCCCTGAGCCGGAGTGCCCTGAGCCGTGGGTCGTGAACACGACGCGGAACGCAGCGGCTTCGAGGGACGGGTGGGCGGTACACGCGGGACCGGGGCCGCGTGCGCCGGCTCGCGGTGCGACGACGGAGACGGCTGCGGCGCGCCGGGGCGCGTGCGCCCACGGCGCGTCGCGGCGTGCCCGCGACTTCTCAGCAGGCACTTGCCCCGTAAAAATTACGAACACCCTGTTTTTTTCTGGTCGGTTCGCTCTAGGCTCTTCACATGGTCGGCCCTCCGTCCGGCGGGCTGCCAGGGGACGGCCCGTGCCGTCCGCGCGCACGGTGCGACGCGGGCGGACGGCACAGGGCGCGTACGTCACCCGGCGGCAGCGCGGCCCGCAGGGTCGGCACGCCCCCCGTCAATCTCCGACGCCCGAGCACGGCGGCGCCCGCGGGTCGGTGGCGCGCCCGGTCGTGGGACACGGCTTCGTGAAGGACAGAAGTATGGCGAGACAGAAACGTGCTACCCACACGCGTCAGGCGGTGATCGGTGCGGCGGCCCGCGAGTTCGACCTCGCCGGATACGAAGGGACCTCGCTGTCCCGGATCAGCAAGGTCGCGGAGATCTCCGTGGGCGCGTTGACCTTCCACTTCCCCACCAAGGGCGAACTGTGCGCGGCGGTGCTGTCCGAAGGCGGCGTCCTGACCCGCGAAGCGCTGCGCAAGGTGGTCGCGCGGCCCGAGGCTGCCCTCGACTCGGTCATCGCCGTCACCCTGGAGCTGGCGCGCCTGCTGGAACGCGAGACCGTCGTGCGGGCCGCGGCGCGGCTGTCCCGCGAGTTACCCGACGGCGATGCCGTCTGGCACGCGGTGTGGATCCCCGTCCTGGAGCGGCTGCTGCGGCAGACCGCGCCGGGTGAGGTCCGTCCGGGCACCGACCCGGCGGTGGTGGTCACGCTCGCCACCCACTTCGTCATCGGGGCGGAGGCCCATGTGCGGGGCCGGCTGCGGGCACCGCACGTCCATCCCGGGCAGGCCGACGAACGCCTGCTGGGCCTCTGGCGTCTGGCGTTGATCGGGATCTCCGGCAGGGAGTGGAAGCGGACGCGGAAGCCCTGCCCCTGCGCGGACGGCGGGCACGTGCTGCCGTCGCCGCCCCCCGTCCGGGACGGCCCGCCCGGAGAGGCCGCTCCGCCGTCGGCGGTGGGTCGCGGTGCCACCGTGTGGCTGACCGGCGCCAGCGAGTCCGACGGCGCCGCGGTGGCGCGTGCACTGGCCGGGCAGTTGACCGAGGCGGGACATCCGGTGGAGGTCGTCGACGGCTCGGCGCTGCGGGACGGGCTCGCCCCGGGAACCGGCCTCGCAGCGGAGAACCTGGAGTCGGGAATCCGGCGGGTCGGCCTGCTCGCCGCCGTTCTGGCGCGCAACGGTGTCAAGGCGGTGGTCGCGTTGTCGGTGCCCCGGCACGACAGCAGGGTGGCGCTGCGGGAACGGCACGCCCTCCAGGGCAGCCACTTCCTGGAGGTGCACGTCGGAGGGCCGCCTGCCGGCGGCTCGCCCCCGGCCGGCCGGGACGGTGCACCGACGGGCAGCATGGAGGAGAGCGAACGGGCCGACGGGGCCGACCGGCCGGAGACCCGGTACGAGGCGCACGCGGATGCCGATCTCCATCTCCCGGCGCGCGCGCAGAGCGTCGAGGAGTCGGTGGCTCACGTGCTCTTGCTGCTGAAGGTGCACGGACTGTACTGACGCGACGGCCCCGGACCACGGGCTCCTGCAAGGAGTCTGCCGTCCGGGGTGGTGCGTGCGACGTCGAACGGCGGGTGGCGTCGGGCCGCAGACGGTGCGGACCGGATCGCGCCCGAACCGGTCCGGTACCGGAGGACCGGTCACGGGCCGGTTCGGACGGCGTGGCGGACGGTCAGAAGCCGGTGACGGCGGCCACCGTGAAGACGGGATCGGGGGCCGTCAGGCCGAACTGCGACCGTGTCACGTACAACGCGCCGTCGCCGCGCACCAGCGCGGTGGGCCGCCGCAGGTCGGCGTCGACCGCCTGCGCCTCGACGACCGCCGCCCTCCCGGTCGCGGAGACTCCGAGGCGGGAGATCGTGTCGCTGTTCATCTGGGCGATCCACAGGGTTCCGCCCTCGAGGTGCATTCCGTCGCCGTACACGGGAGCCGGACCGCACAGGCTCACCGTGCGCACGGCACCCGTGGCCGGGTCGAGGCGGTACAGGGTGCCTGTCGGCTGGTCGACGACCAGCAGGAACGCACCGTTCGGGGCGGCCACCACCCCGTTGAGGCGTGCGGTGCCGGCGGGCTGCCGGGGCAGGATCGCGGAGAGGTCCCAGCGGGCGGCGAGTCCGGCGGTCCCGCCGTCGGCGACGGCCTGGGCGAACTGTGCGGGAGTCACCCGGTAGACGGAGCCGGTCAGGGAGTCCGTCAGGTACACCGAACCGTCGGGGGCGGTGGTCAGGCCGTTGACGAGGGACTGGGCCGGGTCGGGAGTCGTGAACCGGGCCAGCCGACCGCCGGTCACGGTGTCGTAGACGGTCGCTCCCCCGGAGTCGGCGACCCACAGGCGGCCCGCGTGGTCCAGGACGACGCCCAGTGCCGCGGTCCGGCCGTCGGTGCCGGCGGGGAGGAAGACGGTGGCGGTGCTCTGGCCCGGGGCGGCCCGGTAGACGGTTCCGGAACCGAAGGAACTGACGTACAGGTCGCCGGAGTCGGGATCGCGGGTGATGCTCTCCGGATACACCGCCTCGCCGGGCAGGACGACTGCGGTCGAGAGGGCGTAGCCGCCGGCGGTGGAGGGCTGTGCCGTGGCTGCGGGGGCGACGGTCAGCAGTCCGGCGAACGCCAGCGCGAGCGCCGCCAACGGGCGGGCGCGGCGTCTGCGGTGGCCGAACGGGGAGCGGGGGCCGAACGGGGAGCGGTGGCCGGTGTCGATGTCGGTGCCCGCGTCAGTGCCGATGCCGGTGCTGCCGCGGCGGCCGTGGCCGCCGCCGGGTATGCCGGTGGTGCGCGCCGACGTGTCGTGACGGGGCGGCGCGCCGGTGCACGGGCGGCTCGACTTCCTCATGGGGACTCCCTGCGGGTGGTCGGGACTGGGTGGCGATCCCCCGGAAGGCCTCGGGGGTTCGGGGGTTCGGGGGTCGGGTGGTTTGCGGTTCCGGCATGGACCGCGTGCGGTGCGGGAGGCCGCGACGGTCACCGGTAGGGCGACCGGGGGGTGGTGGCGGGGCGGCGGCCGCCGTGCCGTCCCGGCGCAACCGGATCGGGCTGCGCCGGGGCGGCGACGGGCGGCCGGTGGCCGGATCCGGGATCCGGGATCCGGGATCCGGGGCGCCGGCAGAGGGTGCCCGGCCCGGAGAGCGGGGCGACCGGGGCGGGGTCAGGCGCCGGTGAGCGAGCGGTACACCGCGAGTGTCTCGGCGGCCACGCGGTCCCAGGAGAACTCCGACTCCGCCCTTGCGCGGCCCGCCCGGCCCAGCCGCATGCGCAGGGACTCGTCGTCGAGGAGTCGCTCCACGGCACGGGCCAGGTCGGCGGCGAAGCGGCCCGGGTCGGCGGGCTCCCCCGCGGGGGACGCCGGATCGGGTTCGAAGGGCACCAGCAGGCCCGTCTCACCGTGGCGGACCACCTCGGGGATACCGCCGGTGTCGGAAGCGACCACGGCGGTGCCGCAGGCCATCGCCTCCAGGTTGACGATGCCCATCGGCTCGTAGACCGAGGGACAGACGAACACCGCTGCATGAGTGAGCAGTTGGCGCAGCGTGACCGGGTCGACCATGGCGTCGACGCGGATCAGCCCCGGGTGGGCGGCGCTCAGTTCGGCGGCCAGTCCGTCGACCTCGGCGGCGATGTCGGGGGTGTCGGGCTGTCCGCAGCAGAGCACCAGCTGGACCTTGGGGTCGAGATGGAACCCGGCCCGCAGGAGGTGCTGGAGTCCCTTCTGCCGGGTCACCCGGCCGACGAACAGGACGTAGGGGCGGGTCGGGTCGATGCCGAAGCGGTCGAGCGCGTCGCCCCGCGGGTCCGGCCGGCACACCTCGGGGTCGATGCCGTTGTGGATGACGTGCACACGCTCCGGGGAGACCTCGGGGTACACCCGGAGAAGGTCCTCGCGCATCGCGGCGGACACCGCCACGAGCGCGTCGGCCGCGGCGACGGCGGACTGCTCCATCATGCTGGACAGCCGGTAGCCGGAGCCCAGTTGCTCCGCTTTCCAGGGTCGCAGCGGTTCCAGGCTGTGCAGGGTCATCACGTGGGGGACGCCGTGCAGCAGCGAGGCCAGCCGGCCCGCGGCGTTCGCGTACCAGGTGTGGCTGTGCACGATGTCCGCGCCCCGCACGTCCTCGGCCATGGGAAGGCTGGTGCCCAGGGCCCGCAGGGCGGGGTTGGCCCGCGTCAGGGCCTCGGGCACCGGGTAGCCGGTGGTGTGCGGCTCGGGCGCGGGACGCCCGAAGCAGCGCACCCGCACCTCCGTGCGGCGGCGCAGCGCGGCGGTCAGTTCGCGAGCGTGGACGCCTGCCCCGCCGTACACGTCGGGCGGGTACTCCCGCGTCAGAAGATCGATGCGCACCTGTCGGTCCCCCGTCCGCGGGCGGTCAGCAGCAGACGGCGGACGTGGTGGCCGTCGGCGACGGGCTCTCCTCCGGCGCCGGGCCGGAGGCGGGGACGGACGTGCTCTGACCGTCGTCGGCGGCGGCGGTGCCGGACAGAGCGGCGGGGACCGCCACGACACTGACGGCGAACAGCAGGGCGGCCAGGGACTTTCTCAGCGACGGACGCATGGTGTCCTCCTCAAGAATTCAAATGACTCCAGCAGTCAACTGTACATGACTCTGTCAGTCAATAGCTGTCGGATCGGCACTCCGCCCCTGTCCCTCGGGGCGGCCCGCGCTCCTGCTTCCGGTACGGTCCCGCAGAGGGACCGCCCGAGCAGATCAGGCCGATGAGCGGAGTTCGCCGCTCCGCGTCCGCGCCGGTGATACGGGTTGCCGGGTCGACGAGACCGGCTGTCCGCGACCGGCTGCTCCCCGCTCCCGGAGGGTCGGGGGCGGCAGAGGGGTGCGCCGTCCGGTCGGCGCTCCACCGCAGCCTTCCGGCCATGAGGCTGACCAGCCGTTGAAGCCGCACTTGCCTTCCGTAAGCTCAGCGAGTAATTAGTAGTCAAGAACCTCAAAAGTTCAGTCAGGCGTGACGCCAGGAGAGATATGAAGCGCGACCGCGAAGCGGACACCATCGGGAAGAGGCTGCGTGAGCTGCGACGGAGCAAGGGGCTTCACCAGCAGGACCTGGCCTCCGACGAGATCTCCAGCAGTTACGTCTCCCTGATCGAGACGGGCAAGCGCGTCCCCTCCGAAGCCGTGCTGCGGAGCCTCGCCAAGAAGCTGGACTGCACCGTCGAGTACCTGGTCAGCGGCCGCAACGAGTCGCGCGCGTCGGAACTCCAGCTGAAGGTCGCCTTCGGGGACATGGCCAGCCGCAACGGCGACAACGGCGACGCCCTCCAGGCCTACAGCGAGGCACTCGCCCACGCCGACCAGCTCGACGCGGCCACCGTGCGCCGCGCCCGCCGGGGCCAGGCGCAGGCACTGGAGAAGCTGGGGCGCCTCGAAGCGGCCATCCCGCTCCTGCACGAACTGTACGAGGACGCCGAGACCGTGCCGGGCTCGGCCGAGTGGGCGCAGCTCGCGGTGGCGCTGTGCCGCTGCTACCGGCTCGTCGGCGACCTGACGCTGGCCGTGGAGCTGGGCGAGGCGGCCCTCGGCCGGCTCAACACCCTCGGCCTCGACGTGACGGACGACCACCTCCAGCTCGGCTCCACCCTCATCGCCTGCTACATGGACCGCGGCGACCTCACCCGCGCCAACCTGCTGGCGTCACGTCTGATCGGCGTCGCCGAGCTGGTCGGCTCGCGGGCCGGGCGGGGTGCCATCTACTGGAACGCGGGGATGGTCGCCGAGTCCCGCGGCCAGACCGACGAGGCGCTCGCGCTGGTCGAACGCGCCCTGGTCCTCATGGCGGAGGACGACGGCGTCCGGCACCTGGCCATGCTCAAGCACACCTACGGTTGGCTCATGCTGTACGGGCCGAAGCCGGACGCCGCGCGCAGCAAGGAACTCATCCTGGAGGCGCAGACCGCACTACTGGAGGTCGGCAGCACCAGCGAGCAGGCCGACTGCGAGATCGATCTGGCCTTCGCCGAGCTGCACCTGGGCGAGTCGGACGCGGCGTTCGCGCGGGCGCAGCGCGCCCTCGGGCTGATCGGTTCCGAGCCCCGGCCGGAGGCGGTCCTCGCCCGCGTGGTCATGGCCAGAGCGCTGCTGGCCTCCGACGACACCGCCGGCGCCCGCGACGTCCTCACCACCGCGGAGCGGCAGTTGGGCCATCTGGCCGACAGCCGGCGGGCCGCCGCGCTGTGGCGTCACGTCGGCGACCTGTGGGAGCGGTGCGAGCGTCCGGCCGAGTCGGGCCGGGCCTACCGGGAGGCGCTGTCCATGGTGGGACTCCGCCGACTGCCCGCACCCAGCGACTCGTTCAGCGGTTCCGCGCGCTGAGGCCCGCCCTGCGGATCGTCCCACCGGAGGCCAGGCGATCCGCAAGGCGGGCCGCCTCCGGTGGTCGCCGGCCCTCTGCGCCGGCCCGGCCCTCCGCACCGGCATCGCCCCACGCCCTGCGGCCGCCCGCATCGGTCAGCCGCCCGGGGCACCGCTGCCCGACGGGCGGACGTGGCCTGCCTCGGCGACCGGAGTGGTGGCCGCCGTGGAACCCGCCCGCAGTGCCGTGTGCGGGACGCGGCGCGCCGTCGGCGTCGGGCCTCGAGGAGCCCGGGGCCGACGGCGCGCCCGCACCGTCCGGAGCCAGCGGGTCGGTGCCGGCGCGGCCGTGGGAGCTGGACCGCCCGTGCGGCCAGGGCAGGCCCGAGGGACCGGCCGTGGGGCCCGGGCAGGCCGTCAGACGTACCGGCCCACCACGTCGCGGATCAGGCCGCCCTCGATGCGGTAGGAGTAGGTGAAGTGCTCGCGCGCGCCGGAGCCGGAGGTGAACAGGTACTCCACCACGGTCCGTTCGCCCGCCGCCCGCACCGACAGTTCGCGGTAGTGGCCGGCGTCGCCGACCACGTCGGTCGCCATGAAGTCCTCGATGATCGCTCTGCGCCCGCGGAACAGGGTGCCGGCCCGGTCGAAGCGGGCGTCCGCGGCGTAGTACGCGGCGATGCCCTCCAGGTCGCCCGCGTTGGCCGCGGCCGTGAAGCCGCGGGCGACCCCGAGGGCCTCGGCGGAGACGGAGCCGGACGGCGAGGGCAGGGCGGGAGCGGTACCGGTGCGGGCCGGCGGCTCGGCGCCGGAGGTTCCGATGTCCGCGGAGCATCCGGTGGCCAGGGCGGCGAGCACCGCGAACGCCGCGCAGACGGCGACCTTCCGCGGTGCCCCGTTCCGCCGGCGGTTCATGTGCCCGCCACCGGATCGGAACCGGCCTGCTGGACATGGAAGTTGAACCGCCAGTGGCCGAGGCGGCCCCAGACGCGGATCCACAGCGGCAGCAGTTGCTCCGTGCCGCGGGCGTTGCTGATGTCTCCCAGGTCCATCATCGCCTCCGGGGGCCAGCCGAAGGACGCCAGAAGGGCGGCGGTCTCCTTCTTGGCGATCTCGTCGTCGCCGCAGAGGAACACGGTGTGCGGACCGGGTACCAGCGTCGGGTCGGCCATCACCGAGCAGTTCATGGTGTTGAGTGCCTTGACGACGCGGGCCCGGGGGAAGGCCCGCTGGATCTGCTCGCCGAGGCTGTCGGTGTTGACCGGGTCGAGTACGGGCGGCATCCCGGCCGAGAAGTCCAGTGGGTTGGCCACGTCGATCAGGAGCTTCCCGGCCAGGTGGTCCGCCCCGGCGGCGTCGAGTGCCGCCAGGCTGCTCGCTCCGGCGGAGGCGTTGACGACGGCGTCGGCCGCCGCGGCGGCGTCGGCGAAGGCGGCGAGTCCGACACCGGGCCGGGTGGCCGCCCACTCGGCGAACGGGGGGTTGCCGTACACGTCGGGTTCGGTGCGGGCGAGGGTGGCGGCGGGATCGCGGGTTCCGACCACCACCTGGTGGCCGAGTTCGTCCAGCCGTCCGGCGAGGGTGCGGCCGACGATCCCGGTGCCGATGACTGCGTAGCGCATGTCGGTCACCTTCCTGCTGCGGTGAGGGGGCGGGTGGTGGCGCCGGGGCCGGCCCCGGCGGTGCGGGGCCGGCCCGGGGTGCCACGGGGTCAGCGTTCGGAGAGCGCGGCGTCCGGGGTCGCCGCGGCCCCGGGCTGCTCCGCGGCGGCGGCCGGGCGGCGCTCGCTGCGGCCGAGACCGAAGGAGGCGATGAGGAGCCCGATCACGGACATCAGTCCGGCGACCAGGAAGCCCCACCGGTAGTGGGCCACTCCGGAGCCGTCGGAGGTGGCGGTCAGTACCGCGGCCAGTACCGCGACGCCGACACCCGCGCCGATCTGGTAGGAGGCGGTGATCAGCGCCGAGGCGACGCCCTGCCGCTCGTCGGCGACGCCGCCCACACCGGCGATGTTCACGGTGGGATAGATCAGGCCGTTGCCGATGCCGTGGATGATGATGCCGGGCAGCAGCAGGCCGGCGTAGCTGGTGTCCAGACCCACCGCGAGGTACATCAGGACGCCGGCCGCCTGGACCAGCATGCCCACCGTGGCGACGGTGCGGATGCCCCAGCGTTCGACCAGCGGGCCGGAGGCGAACTTGGCGACGGCGACGATCACGATGCCGAGCGGGAGGAACGCGAACGCGGTCTCCAGGGCGCTGTAGCCGCGGGTCTCCTGCAGGTAGAGGGTGGCGATGAACTGCCAGCCGATGGTGGAGCCGGCCCAGACGACACTGATCAGGTTGGCGCTGGCCAGGACCGGCGAGCGGAAGAGGGAGAGCGGCACGAGCGGGTCGCTGTGGCGCATCTCGACGACGACGAAGAGGACGAGCAGGGCGGCTGCCGCGCCGAGCGTGCCGAGGGCGGACGGGGAGGACCAGCCCCAGCCGGGGGCCTGCACCAGCCCGTAGACGAGCAGCATCACGCCGACCGTGGCGGCGAGGGCGCCGCCGACGTCGAAGCGGCGTTCGGCGCGGTCCTCGCGGGCGGGGTCGGCGGGGACGTAGGTGCTGCCGGCCAGCAGCACCAGGACGCCGATGACCGCGGGGCCGAAGAAGACCAGGCGCCAGTTGATCTCGGTGAGCACGCCGGACATCACCAGGCCGAAGCTGTATCCGCTGGCACCGGTCATGGCGAACACACCGAGGGCGCGGTTGCGTTCGCTGCCCTCGCGGAACGTGGTGGTGATGATCGACATCGCGGCGGGGGCGGTGAAACCCGCCGCGATGCCCTTGAGGACACGGGTGGCGATGATCAGGGTGCCGTCGGTGAACACTCCGCCCAGCACGCTGGCGACGACGAACACCACGGTGGCCAGGAGGAAGGTGCGGCGGCGGCCCCACTGGTCGGCGACCCGGCCGCCGAGGAGGAGGAAGCCGCCGTAGCCGACGGTGTAGCCGGACACGAGCCACTGCAGGGCACCGTCCGTCAGATCGAGGGCGCTCTTGATGCTGGGCAGCGAGACGCCGAGCAGCGAGATGTCCAGGGAATCGAGGAAGACGGCGGCGCACAGCACGAACAGCGTCAGCTGCTTCCGCCGGGAGTCGAGTGCGGTCATCGGGTCGGGCTCCTAGTAGCCGGGCGACGGTGTGGGGAGAGAGACAACTAGAGGAGTGACACACTGTCAAGTTGACAGTAATCTGATGCTCTGGCGAGTCAGGTTTCAGCCATCCGCCGCAGGCTTCAGCTCACAGAACACGCGGCATACGCACGTCAATTGACGCGTCATCTTGAATTACTCTACGCTTGACAAGTCGTCGGTGCGTTGGCGCGCGACGGTGCCCGGCCGGGCCGGCGGCGCATGGCCGACCCACCCCTTCGCACACCGGGAGCAACCATGGACCGACCCATCACAGTGATCGGCGGCGCCGGCCGCGTCGGCAGTCTGATCGTGCAGAAACTGCTCGCGGGCGGTGAGCGGGTGCGGGTCGTGGGACGCAGCGGGCGGCGGGCCCGTTCCCTTCCCGACGGCACCTCCTTCCACGTCGGCGACGTCCGCGACGCCGCCACCCTCAAGGAGCCGCTGGCCGCTTGCTCGGCCGTGGTCTTCAGCGTGGAGCCGGGCACCGCCAACCAGGGTGCGGACAGCCCGAAGTCGACGATGTACCAGGGCGTCATCAACGCGCTGGACGCGGCCCGGGCCGACGGCGCCCGCCCGCACTTCGCCCTGGTCAGCCAGATCTACGTGACCCGGCACGACCACCCGATCAACAACTGGGGTCGCATGCTCGACTGGCGGCTGGCGGGCGAGGACGCGGTACGCGAGTCGGGCCTGCCGTACACCGTGGTCCGCCCGGGCTGGCTCACCGGAGGCCGCTCGGCCGGCGACCGGGTCCACGTCGAGCAGGGCGACCGCGGCGAGGGCAGCGTCTCCCGCTCCGACGTGGCGGAGGCGGTGGTCCAGTCGCTCTACCTGCCGTCCGCCGCCGGCCTGACCTTCGAGATCTTCAACGAGCCCGGGCAGGGCAACCCCGACTGGGACGCCCTGTTCTCCTCCCTGCGCCAGGGGCCCGTCGCGGCGCGCTGATCCGAACCGGCGCGCGCGGTCCCCGCGCGCCTGCCGCAGACCGGGCGGGTCAGCTCACCTCCCCCGCGGGCACCCGCCCCCCGGCCGCATCCCGTGCGGCCGGGCGAGCGGAGGCCGGGACAGCCCCGTCGGGCCGTCCCGGCCTCCTCGTCGACCTCCCGCAGCCCGGCGGGCCGTACCCGCGAAACGTCCCGGTGGGCACCCCGTGACCCCGCCGGGAGTCCCGCCGGAGACCACCCGCCGCCGGCCCACCCGCCGCAGGCCACCCCGGCCCGACGTCCACCCGACCGTCCCGCCACCGCCTCAGGATTGGGTTCCCGATGACTCAGCGACGCACCGAAGACGTGCCGGACTGCCCGCCCACCGTCGTCGACGCCGTCACCCGTGGCAGGCCCCAGCCACTGGGCGCCACCCCGGACGCCGACGGAGTCAACTTCTCCGTGTACTCGGAGCAGGCCACCCGGGTCGACCTGCTGCTCTTCGACCACTGCGACGACCGCGAACCGAGCCGGATGATCACCCTCGACCGCGAGCAGAACCGCAGCTTCCACTTCTGGCACTGCCATGTCTCGGGCCTGCGGCCCGGCCAGGTCTACGCCTACCGCATGGACGGCCCCCAGCACACCCGGCACAGCGGTACGCGGTTCAACCACCGCAAGGTACTGCTCGACCCGTACGCCCGCGCCAACACCAACACCCGCTGGGACCGGGTCCATGCGATCGGGCCCGAGGACAACTGCGCCTACTCCATGCGCAGCATGGTCGTGGACCTGGAATCCTACGACTGGGAGGGTGACGAGCCGCTGCGCCGGCCGTTGGCGGAGACCGTCATCTACGAGGTCCACGTGGGCGGTCTGACCGCCTCCCCCACCTCCGGCTGCACCCACCCCGGCACCTTCTCCGGCCTGGTCGACCGCATCCCCTACCTGCAGCAGCTGGGCATCACCGCGGTGGAACTGCTGCCCGTCTTCGACTTCGACGACCGGCAGGTCCTGCGCAACGGACCGGACGGCGCACCACTGCCCAACTACTGGGGCTACGACCCGTTCGGCTTCTTCGCACCGCACTCCGGCTACTGCGCCACCCCTCATCTGGCCACGCACATCGACGAGTTCCGCGACATGGTCAAGGCGCTGCACCGGGCCGGCATCGAGGTGATCCTCGACGTGGTCTTCAACCACACCTCCGAGGGCAACGAGCACGGACCGACCATCAGCTTCCGGGGCCAGGCCAACGAGGTGTACTACCACCTGTGGCCGCAGGACCGCCGCTACTACATGGACTTCACCGGGTGCGGCAACGCGATCAACGCCAACCATCCGGCGGTCGCGAAGTTCATCATCGAGTGCCTGGAGTACTGGGTGACGGAACACCATGTCGACGGCTTCCGCTTCGACCTCGCCTCCGAGCTGTCCCGCGGCGCCGAGGGGTACGAGATGGACGTCCCGCCGGTGCTGTGGGGTATCGAGCTGTCCAGCGTGCTCTCCGAGACGAAGATCATCGCGGAGCCCTGGGACGGCGGCGGCCTCTACCAGGTCGGGCACTTCCCCGGCACCCGGTGGTCGCAGTGGAACGGCCCCTTCCGCGACGACGTCCGGCGCTTCGTGCGCGGCGACGGCGGTCTGGTGGGCGCCGTGGCGAGCCGGATCGGCGGCTCCCGCGACCTGTTCGACAAGGACGACCAGCTCCCGGTCAACAGCATCAACTTCGTCACCTGCCACGACGGATTCACGCTGAACGACCTGGTCTCCTACGACCACAAGCACAACCACGCCAACGGCGAGGCCAACTCCGACGGCGCACACGAGAACTACAGCTGGAACTGCGGAGTGGAGGGCCCCTCGGACGCCTACGACATCGAGCGGCTGCGGGTGCGGCAGATCAAGAACCACGCAGCGATACTGCTGCTCAGCCGCGGCGTGCCGATGATCCTGGCGGGCGACGAGTTCCGCAACTCGCAGTCCGGCAACAACAACGCCTACTGCCAGGCCAACGAGCTCTCCTGGCTGGACTGGGACCAGGCGGAGAAGGAGAGCGAGGTACGGCTCTTCTTCCAGAACATGATCGAACTGCGCAGGCGCCACCGTGCCCTGCACGACGCCGCGTTCTTCGCCGGCCGCCGCAACGAGCGCGGGCTGCCCGAGGTGACCTGGCACGGCACCCGGCTGGAACAGCCGGGCTGGGAGGACTACGAGGCCCGGGTGCTGTCGTACACGCTCGCCGGGTTCGACGGCGAGCCCGACCTGCACGTCGTCCTCAACATGTTCCATCTCGGCCTGGACTTCGAACTGCCGGTCCTCGACGGCCGGCGCTGGGTCCGCACCGTCGACACCTCGCGCGGCGAGGGCGAGGACGTCCTGTTCGACGGAGCGCCCGCGGCGGGCACCGCCTACCACGCGCACGGACGCAGCGTGGTGGTGCTGACCTCCGTACCCACCGGCGGTGCGCACCGCTGAGCACCGTCCGTCCCGACGAAAGGAGGACCCATGCCGGCCACCACCCTGCGGACCATCCCGCTGCCCGGCATCGGCACCCGGTACGAACTGACCACGCGCGCCCGGGACACGCTGTCGGTGGTCGCGCACCGCGACGGCACCCGCGTCCTGAACGTCCACCACGACGACGACCCCGACGCCTGCGGGCTGTCGATCACGCTCAGCGCGGCCGAGGCGCAGGCGCTCACCGACCCGCTGCTGCCCCGGCACGGCAGCCCCAGTCTGCTGCACACCAGCGAATTCGGGCTGCTGGCCGAGCGGGTCACGCTGGGCGGGTCCTCGCACTGGAACGGCCGCACCCTGGGCGAGACCAGGATGCGGACCGACACCGGGGCCTCGATCGTGGCGGTGCTGCGCCGCGCGCACGCGATCCCGTCGCCCGGTCCCGGCTTCCGGCTCCGCGGCGGGGACACGCTCATCGTCATCGGGACCCGTGAGGGCGTGGACGGCGCCCACCGGATCCTGGACCGGGCGTGAGCGCGTGGACTCGGCCGTCGTTCTGATCGAGTTCGGTGCCGTCGTCCTCGCGCTGGGCCTGCTGGGCCGGTTCGCGGCACGCCTGCACTTCTCGCCCATCCCGCTGTACCTGCTGGCCGGCCTGCTCTTCGGCGACGGCGGGATCGTCCCGCTCGGCGGCAGCAAGGACTTCATCGAGGTGGGCGCCGAGATCGGCGTGGTGCTGCTGCTCCTGATGCTCGGCCTGGAGTACACCGCGGGCGATCTCGCCAGCCATCTGCGGGTGCACTTCTCGGCCGGCGTCCTCGACTTCCTCCTCAACGCGCTGCCGGGCGCCGGTGCCGCACTGCTGCTGGGGTGGGGCCCGGTGGCCGCGGTGGTGCTCGCCGGGGTCACCTGGGTGTCGTCCTCCGGGGTCATCGCCAAGGTACTGGGGGACCTGCGGCGTCTCGGCAACCGTGAGACACCGGTGGTGCTGAGCATCCTGGTGCTGGAGGACCTGTCGATGGCGGTGTACCTGCCGATCCTCACCGCGGTGCTCGCGGGATCCGGGTGGGCGGCGGGGGGCCTGACCCTGGCTGTCGCACTCGGGGCTGCCGGAACGGTTCTGCTGGTGGCGGTGCGCTACGGCCGGGTGATCTCCCGGTTCATCTCCAGCGACGATCCGGAGAAGCTGCTGCTGGTGGTGCTCGGACTGACACTGCTGGTCGCGGGGATCGCCCAGGAGTTGCAGGTGTCCGCCGCGGTGGGGGCCTTCCTCGTCGGCATCGCCCTGTCCGGGGAGGTCGCCGAGCACACCCACCACCTGCTGATGCCGCTGCGCGACCTGTTCGCGGCCGTGTTCTTCGTCTTCTTCGGCCTGAGCACGGACCCGGGAACCATCCCCCCGGTGCTGCTTCCCGCGCTGGGACTGGCCCTGCTCACCACCCTGACCAAGGTCGCCACCGGCTACTGGGCCGCCCGCCGCACCGGGATCGGCGAGCGCGGCGGCTGGCGGGCCGGCGGCGCCCTGGTGGCGCGGGGCGAGTTCTCCATCGTCATAGCCGGGCTGGCGGTCACCGCCGGGGTGGAGTCCGGAGTCGGGCCGCTGGCCACGGCGTACGTCCTGCTGCTGGTCGTCGCCGGGCCGCTCACCGCCCGCTTCGCCGAACCCGTCGGCCTGTACCTGCGGTCCCTTCGCGCCGGACGGGCCCCGGCCCCGGTCCTCCCGGACGATCCCGCGCTCCCCCGCCCGTCTGCCGCGGTGGCGGACATCCCGGCCGGAGGGGGCACCCGCGCGGCGAGCGACACCGCCGCCTGAGGCGCTCAGCCGCACGTGCACACGGCCCACCCCCGGAGGGCACCCCGGACCCGGAGTGCCGCCTGCCCTGTGGCCTCGGGTCCTGCCGGCCGGACGCCTCCGGGCGGCGGGGTGCCCGGGCGGCGCGCGGCACGGGCACGCGGGAGCGGGGCCCGCGTCCGCGGACCCCGCTCCCCTGCGCCTGCGCTCCTGCCGCCGGTCAGTCGGCCTGCGCGCCCTCCCCGCCGGGGGTCGGGGCGAACTCGGCCTCCCGGCCCGCGACGACCCTGCCCTCCCGCCAGTGCAGCAGGTGGACGCGGTCCACGGCGTGAACGGCGTCGTCGCGCACCCAGCTGTCGTGCCGCAGCTGGAGCGTGGTGTCGCCGGTGACCAGCGCGGGTCGGCCCTCGGAGTGGAACGTGCCGCCCGCCGGGTCGGCGCGCTTGCGCAGGTAGGCGGTGAACTCGCCCAGGCCGGACCTGGTCCCGGCGAGCGGGCCGCCCGGAGGGACCGACCACAGCACGTCGTCGGCCCAGTACCGGGAGACCTCCTCCGCGTCGCCCGACCGCAGGGCGGCGTAGGCCGCGTCGACACGCTCGGGGGTGACCTTGGTGGCGAGCTGGCTCCGGGACAGGGCCAGCGCCTCCTCGTTCATCTCGGCGGTGATCAGGTTGCCCGCGAAGGCAACCGCTCCGGCCTGCATCTCCTCCACGATCGCGTAGACGAAGGGCCGCGACACCTCTCCGAGCACACCGACCAGGGCTTGAGTCATGTCATGCGCGATACGCGCCTTCTGCGCCTGGCTCCAACCCTCCAGCAGGCTGACCCGGATGATGGGCACGGCGCTCACTCCCCGTCCACGACGGACAGCACGACCTTGCCCCGCGACTGCCCCGACTCGATCAGCTCGTGGGCCTTGTCCGCGCGTTCCAGCGGCAGCACGTCGCCGACGTGCGGGCGCAGGGCCCCCGCCGCCACGAGTGCGGTGAGTGCTTCCAGATCCGCCCGGTCGGCCTCCACCGTCAGCGACACGGCCCGCAGCCCCCGGCGCCGGGCCTCCTCCACCGTGGCGTCGTCCGGCGGCACCGGGAGGGAGACCAGCACCCCGCCCGGGCGCATGGTGCGCAGGGAACGCAGCCCGTTGTCGCCGGCGACGGTGTCGACGACGATGTCGATGTCGTGGACGACGTCCTCGAACCGTGTGGTGGTGTAGTCGACCAGCTGGTCGAGACCGCAGTCCTCCAGCAACGCGGCCTGGTCCGCGCGGGCGGTTCCGGCCACGTGGGCTCCGCGGGCCCGGGCGATCTGTACGGCGATGTGGCCGAGACCGCCGGCCGCGCCGTGGACCAGGACCCGCTTGCCGGGGCCGACGTCGCCGACGCTCACCAGGCTCTGCCAGGCGGTGAGTCCGACCAGCGGGACGGCGGCGGCCTGCACGTGGGTGACGTTGGCGGGCTTGGGCGCGAGCTGGCGGGAGTCGGCGGTCACGTACTCGGCGTAGGCCGCGCCCGCCCGGGGGAAGTCGACCATGCCGAACACCTCGTCGCCGGGGGCGAACCGGGTGACGCCGGAGCCGACGGCCTCGACGACTCCGGAGACGTCCCAGCCGATGGTGAACGGCAGGTCGCCCTGGGTGGGCGAGATGCCGCCGCCGGCCCGGGTCTTGCAGTCGACCGGGTTCACCCCGGCCGCGTGCACCCGGACCAGGACCTCGGTCCACAGCGGTTCGGGACGCTCGATCTCGCCGACCTGGAGGACCTCGGGTCCACCGAACGCGTGCTGGCGGACGGCGCGCATGAGAGAGGACATTGCTCGCTCCTTGGGTTGGGTGGTGCGTGGGCGGTGCGGGGTGCTCGGGCGCTGCGGGGTGCGTGGACGGCCCGCGGTGCACGGGCGCTGCGGGCGCTCGGGAGGAGGCGTGGGTGCGGAGAGTCGAGGGGCGGGCGGGTCAGCGGGCCGACTCGACGCACTGCAGGACGGTGCGGGTGAGGGCGCGGACCGCGTCGGGGGTGGCAGCCTCCGCGTTGAGGCGCAGTACCGGTTCGCCGCGGGAGGACCGGAGGTTGAACCAGGCGCCGTCGGGGCGGGTCACCGTCAGGCCGTCGAGGTGGTCGACGGCGGTTCCGGGGGTGCGGTGCACGTCCTCCACGGCGCGCAGGGCGGCCTCCGGATCGACGCCCGCCACCTCCGTCTCGCCGGACGCGGCCGGGAAGTCCGCGAGGCGCACCAGTGCGGACAGCGGTGTGCGTTCGGTGCCGACTGCGGCGAGGACGTGCAGGGCCGCGAGCATGCCGGAGCCGGCACCCCAGAGGTCGCGGAAGCAGTGGTGGCCCCGGTGGTCGCCGCCGAACACCGCCTTGTGCTCGGCCATCAGCTCCCGGACCTCGGGATGGCCGACCCGGGACCGCACGGTCCGGCCCCCCGCCTCCTCGACGGCCGCCACCGCGGTCGGAGAGACCAGCAGGTCGTGGACCACCGCGGCCCCGGGGTCGGCGTCCAGGGCCCGGACCGCCAGCAGCGTGTAGAGCGCCGGCGGCGGGACGGCCGCGCCCCGTTCGTCCACCGCGACGCAGCACCCGCCGTCGGCGCCGAGGGCCAGACCGAGGTCGGCGCCCTCGGCGACGACCCGTTCGCGCAGGGCGTCGGTCGCGTGCGGCGCGAGGGGATCCGGATGGCGGTGCGGGAAACGGCCGTCGAGTTCGAAGCGGAGCGGCACCACGTCCACGGCCGGGTGGTCCAGGACGAGCGGGGCGGTCAGGCCGGCCGTGCCGTTGCCCGCGTCCACCACGACCGTCAGCGGGCGCAGTTCGTCCAGGCCGGGGACCAGGGAGCGCAGCCAGGCGGCGTACTCCAGGAGCAGGTCGACCTCGCGGGCGGCGCCCGGGAGGGCGACGGGGCCGATTCGGCCGCCCGCCGCGACGCGCTCCCGCAACGTCTCCAGGCCGGTGCCCTCGGTGACCGGGACCGCCGACGCCCGGAACAGGCGGATGCCGCCGTACCCGGGCGGGCGGTGGCCCGCCGTGACCATCGCCGCGGGGACGTCGAGGGTGCCGGAGACGAAGGCCAGGTAGTCGGCCGGGCCCAGACCGGCGTCGACGACCTCCGCACCGCGGTCGCGGACCCCGCGGGCGAAGGCCTGCGCCAGCGCCGTCGAGGGCTCGCGGTTGTCACGGGCGAGGGCGATCACGGGTGCGCCGGTGAGGTCGGCGAAGTGGGCGCCGATCCGGTAGGCGTCGGCGCCGTCCCAGTCGCCGGGGACCGTGCCGCGGATGTCGTGGGCCGTGAAGATTCGGGGGCCGGTGTCAGGCACGGATGCCGTCCTCTCGGTCGTCTCGGATGCGCTCCTGGTCGTGGGTGCGGTCGTGGTGGTGCGGGGTGTCCCGGGCGCGCGTGCCGCGGTCCGGGAGAAGCCAGAGGGTCGCCAGCGGCGGGAGCCGCAGCCTGGCGGCTGCCGGGTGGTGTGCTCCGCCCCCGGGGTGCGCGTCGACCGGGCCGGGGGCCCCTGCTCCGCTGCCGCCGTACTCCGCGGCGTCGGTGTCCAGCAGGACGCGCCAGCGGCCGGCCAGGGGCAGGGCGACGGGGTAGTCGTGGCGGACCACGGGCGAGAAGTTGCTGACGCAGACCAGCGGTTGCCCGTGCGCGTCGAAGCGGGCGAAGGACAGCACGTTGTCGTCGCCGGCGTGGGCGTCGATCCACGCGAACCCGGTCGGGTCGCCGTCCAGCTGCCACAGGGCGGGACGGGCGGTGTAGAGCCGGTTGAGTTCGGCGACCAGGCGGCGGACGGCGAGGTGGTCGGCGCCACCGGGGCGCCGGTCGTCGAGCAGCGACCAGTCCGGTCCGGCGGTGTGGTCCCACTCCGCTCCCTGGGCGAATTCCTGGCCCATGAAGAGCAGCTTCTTTCCCGGGTGGGCCCACATGTATCCCAGGTAGGCCCGGAGGTTGGCGCGTTGCCGCCACCAGTCGCCGGGCATCTTCGCCACCAGCGCGCCCTTGCCGTGCACCACCTCGTCGTGCGAGAGCGGCAGCACGAAGTGCTCGGTGTAGGCGTACACCAGCGAGAAGGTCAGCTCGTCGTGGTGGTGGCGCCGGTGCACCGGATCGCGGGCCAGGTAGCCCAGGGTGTCGTGCATCCAGCCCATGTTCCATTTGAGGTGGAAGCCGAGTCCGCCCATGCCGTTGTCGCCGACGGCATGGGTGGGCCTGGTGACCCCGTTCCAGGCGGTGGACTCCTCGGCGATGGTGACCACGCCGGGGCAGCGGCGGCCCAGGGTGGCGTTGAGCTCCTGGAGGAAGGCCACGGCGTCGAGGTTCTCGTGCCCGCCGCGGCTGTTGGGGGTCCACTGTCCCGGCCCGCGCGAGTAGTCGAGGTAGAGCATCGAGGCGACGGCGTCCACCCGCAGCCCGTCCACGTGGAACTCCTCGCACCAGTAGAGGGCGTTGGCGACGAGGAAGTTGCGCACCTCGGGGCGGGCGAGGTCGAACTCCAGGGTCCCCCAGTCCGGGTGTTCGGCCCGGCGGGGGTCGGCGGGTTCGTAGAGCGGGGCGCCGTCGTAACGGGCGAGGGCCCAGTCGTCCTTGGGGAAGTGGGCGGGGACCCAGTCGAGTATGACGCCGATTCCGGCACGGTGCAGTGCGTCCACCAGGTACCGGAAGTCGTCGGGGCTGCCCAGCGTGGGAGTGGGGGCGTAGTAGCCGGTGACCTGGTAGCCCCAGGAGCCGCCGAAGGGGTGGGCGGCGACCGGCAGCAGTTCGACGTGGGTGAAGCCGAGCCGGCTGACGTAGGGCGGCAGTTCCTCGGCCAGGCGGCGGTAGTCGGAGCCGGGGCGCCAGGACGGCAGGTGCACCTCGTACACGCTCATCGGGGACCGGTGGACGGGCTGTGCGGCACGGTTGCGCATCCAGTCGCCGTCGTTCCAGCGGTGGCGGGAGCGGTACACCACCGAGGCGGTGGCGGGCGGGGCCTCCGCGTGCCCGGCGAGCGGGTCGGCCTTGTCGACGAGGCGGCCGTCGGAGGCGGTCACGCGGAACTTGTAGCGGTCTCCTTCCGCGGCACCGGCCACGAACAGCTCCCAGACGCCGGAGCCGACTCGGCACATGGGATGGCGCCCGCCGTCCCAGGCGTTGAAGTCGCCGACGACGTGGACGGCGGCGGCGCGCGGCGCCCAGGTGGCGAACGAGGTGCCGGCGACCGGACCGTCGGCGGTGTGCACGGTGCGGGGGTGGGCGCCCAGGACCCGCCACAGGTTCTCGTGCCGTCCCTCGGCGAGGAGATACAGGTCCAGCTCGCCGAGCAGGGACGGCACTGGGGCGGCGGGCTGCACAGGGGCGGCGGGCTGCACAGGGGCGGCGGGCTGCACAGGGGTGGCGGGGTCGAGGCTTCCTGCGGCGGGGGAAGGCACGGGATCCATCCGGTTTCTGTGAGGCGGAGCGTGACTGCGGTCAGTGGACGCGTCCGGGAGTGGCCAGCCGGTGGAGGGCGGCCAGCGGGATGGGCAGCCACCCGGGCCGGTGGCGGGCCTCGTAGACGGCTTCGTAGACGGCCTTCTCCGCCTCGTAGACACGGAGTTGGAGAGGCTGGCAGCGGGGGTCGGGGCCGCCGGCGTCGGCGTAGCCGGCGCAGAAGGCACGGCGGTTGCGGATCGCCCAGGCCCGGGCTCGGCGGGTGCGGCGCAGCCGGCCGGGGGCGTCGGCGGGGCCGGACGGCTCGCCGAGGAGGCCGGCCAGGGCGTGCTGGGCGGCGTAGTCGAAGGAGCGCAGCATGCCGGCGAGGTCGCGAGTCACGGGGTGGGGGCGCAGGCGGTCGCCGAGGGGGCGGTCGGGTTCGCCCTCGAAGTCGATGACCTTCCAGCCGTCCTCGGTGTGCAGGGTCTGTCCGAGGTGCAGGTCTCCGTGGCCGCGTTGGGCCGCCAGGCCGCGGGTGCGTGCCGCCTGGCGGGCGAAGTCGGCGTGCAGGGCGGCGAGCCGGCCGGTGAAGCGGTCGAGCTGCGGGACGTGCTCCGCGGCGGCGGTCAGTTCCGCGGTCATCTCCTCGGCCCGCTCGGTGGCGGCCGCGGCGGTCAGCCGGGTGGGCGGGAAGGCGGTGGCGAGGGCGCGGTGCAGTCCGGCGACGGCGGCGCCGAGCCGGCGCGCCTGAGCGGTGAACCCGCCGAACGGCGGCACGCCGCGGCAGGTGCCGTCGATGCAGGCGGCGGCCTGGCGGGTGGCGAGCTGCCAGCCGTCGGCGTCGGCGTCGAGATAGTCCTGGAGGATGCCCAGGACGGAGGGCTCCTCCCCCGGCACCCGGGCCTGGAGGCGCCCGGCCAGGGCGGGGGTGTGGGCGCAGCCGGCCGCGGTGAGCGCGGCGAGCGTGTCGGCTTCCGGGTGGGGGCCGGGCAGCGGGCTGCGCAGGAGCTTCAGCAGCAGCCGGTCGCCGTAGACGACGTTGGTGTTGCTCTGCTCGACGGCCATCACCCGGGAGGTGCGGGGTGCGTGCCGCGGGTCCGTTCCCGGTTCCGGGCTGAACAGCGGGCTGAGCAGGAGATGGCGGGTCAGTGCGGTGTCGGCCACCGCCTCGTACAGGTGGCGGCCCTTCCAGGGGCCCTGGTGGACGCGTCCGACGGCGGCTGCGGCGAGATGGTCCGGCAGCCTGTCGCGGACGCCGAGGAGCAGCTGGTAGCGGTGGTCGGGGCCGGCGGGCGCGTGCCGGACGTCGACGAGGAGGTGCACCAGGGCCGGGTCGCCGGCTGTCAGGACGGTGGTCAGGCGGGGCAGCGCGCGGTGCACGGGCCCGCGGTCGTGGGCGAACCAGCGGCGGGCGGTGAGCCAGGGCAGCGCGGCAGCGGTGAGCTGG
The DNA here is from genome assembly GCF_047200655.1 of Streptomyces sp. MS06. Taxonomy (NCBI): domain Bacteria; kingdom Bacillati; phylum Actinomycetota; class Actinomycetes; order Kitasatosporales; family Streptomycetaceae; genus Streptomyces; species Streptomyces sp. MS06. Next base: position 85,874 of record NZ_JBJZOJ010000010.1, on the reverse strand, counting down.
TGCGGCAGGTCTCCGCCGACGGGGCCGGTGAGGACGGTGCGGGGTTGTTCGCGCAGGGGGACGGTCACGGCGTCCTCCTCACCGCGAGGATGTGGGCGGGGCGGTTGCCGGGTTCCAGCCGCACGTAGTTGTGGCGCTGCCACGGGTAGGTCTCGCCGGTCAGCTCGTCGTGGGCGAGGAACGTTTCCTCGGGGTCGAGCCCGAGGGCGTCCATGTCCAGGTGCACGGTGGTCTCCCGGGTGCGGTGCGGGTCGAGATTGACCACGACCACGACGGAGTCGCCGGCGGTGCGTTTGGAGTAGGCGAGGACGGCGTCGTCGTCGGTGGGATGGAAGTGCAGGGTGCGCAGGTGCCGGAGGGCGGGGTGGGCGCGGCGTACCGCGTTGAGGCGGGTGATGAGCGGGGCGAGGGACTCGCCGCGGGCCTCGGCCGCCGTCCAGTCCCGGGGGCGGAGCTGGTACTTCTCCGAGGCCGCGTACTCCTCCCGGCCCTCGCCGAGGGCGTCGTTCTCGCACAGTTCGTATCCGGCGTAGACGCCCCAGGACGGCGACAGGGTGGCGGCGAGGACGGCGCGCAGTTCGAAGGCCGGCCGGCCGCCGGTGCGCAGGTGGTGGGGCAGGATGTCGGGCGTGTTGACGAACAGGTTGGGCCGCAGGAAGTGCGCGGTGTCGCGGCTGAGTTCGGTGAGGTAGTCGACGAGTTCGTGCTTGCCGGTGCGCCAGGTGAAGTAGGTGTACGACTGGTGGAAGCCGACCTTCGCCAGGGCCCGCATCATCGGGGGGCGGGTGAACGCCTCGGCCAGGAAGAGCACGTCCGGGTCGGTGGCGGCGATCCGGCCGAGCACCGCCTCCCAGAAGGCGACGGGTTTGGTGTGGGGGTTGTCGACGCGGAAGATCCGCACTCCGCGGGCGGCCCACAGCCGGAGCAGCCGCACGGTCTCCTCGACGATGCCGTCGAAGTCGTCGTCGAAGTGGACGGGGTGGATGTCCTCGTACTTCTTCGGCGGGTTCTCGGCGCAGGCGATGGTGCCGTCCGGGCGGTGCCGGAACCAGCGTGGGCGGCTGGTGACCCAGGGGTGGTCGGGTGAGCACTGGAGGGCGAAGTCGAGGGCGACTTCGAGGCCGAGCCCGCGGGCCCGGTCGATGAACGCCTCGAAGTCGGCGACGGTGCCCAGGTCGGGGTGGACGGCCTCGTGGCCGCCGTCGGCGGAGCCGATCGCCCAGGGGGAGCCGACATCGTGCGGTCCTGCGGCGGGCCGGTTGTCCGGTCCCTTGCGGAAGGTGCGTCCGATCGGGTGGACGGGGGGCAGGTAGACCACGTCGAAGCCCATCGCGGCGATGGCGGGGAGCCGTTCGGCGGCGGTCGCGAAGGTGCCGCTCTCCGGGGGGCGGCCCGGCCGCAGCCGGGCGCCCTCGGAGCGGGGGAAGAACTCGTACCAGGAGCCGAACAGGGCCCGTTCGCGGTCGACCCGGAGCGGCAGCGGCTCGGTGGCGGTGAGCAGGTCGCGCAGCGGATGGGCGGCGGCGAGCCGGGTCACCTCGTCGTCGCGGGCCGCATCCAGGCGCCGGCCGGGTTCCGTGCCGGGGTCGCGCAGTGCGGCGGCGCGGCGGCGCAGCAGGTCGCGGCCGACGTCGTCCGGGAGGGCGGCGGCCGTCCGGTCGAGCAGGTCGGCGCCCTCCCGCAGGACGAGTTCCGTGTCGACGCCGGCCGGGATCTTCACGGCGGCCTGCCGCAGCCAGCCGGCCAGCGGGTCGTCCCACGCCTCGACGGTGAAGGTCCAGCGGCCGGGGGCGGGCGCCGTCACGGCGGCTTCCCAGCGGTCGGTGCCGGGGACGGTCTCCCGCATCGGGAACCGCCGTTCCGGTCCTCCGGCGGGGTCCCGCAGCACCACGCAGGCGCCGAGCACGTCGTGGCCCTCACGGAACACCGTCGCGGCGACGGTGAACTCCTCGCCGGGCACCGCCTTGGCGGGCAGCCGGCCGGCGGCCACGCAGGGGCCGACGTCCTCGATGGCGATGCGTCCGCTGACCGGGCGGGGGAAGCGGGGCGGGGGCGGCGCCGCGGTGGGCGCGGCCAGTGGTGACCGGGGAGCGGGGGCGATGGCTGACATCGTCGGTCCTTGTCACTGCGGGCTGGCGGAGGAGTAGTCCGAGCGCCCGCAGGACGGGCAGGGCGGGGCGACGCGGGCGGGGGCCGCCGGCATGGCGTGGGCGTGCACGACCGGGAGGGGTCTGGCGTGCGGGGGCGCCTGCGGGTCCGAGGGGATGGGGCCGGCGGTCAGTTCGGGTGGTCCGACGGGCAGTTGGACGGCGCCGTGGGCGGGCGGGTCCGATTGCCGGCCGTCGCGGTCGGGGTGCGCCGGTCCGGGGCCGGACTTGCGCGATCCGAGCACCTCGATCATGTAGAAGAGGATGAGCAGGGCGAAGCAGGTGAGGCTGGCCACCGCGCTGAGCAGGCCCACCAGGGTGGCTCCCAGGTAGAGGAAGGGGCCCATCGAGAAGTGGCGGCGGATCACGTCGGCTTCGGCCTCCGTGATCAGGTGCGACAGGTGGCGGTGGTCGCGGGAGGCGTACCACCAGATCGCGTTGAAGGGCAGTCCGCCGACGGTCAGCACCAGTCCGTAGAAGACGGCCGCGGTGCGGTCCCCGTGGCCGGTGGCGAGGCCCTCGGCGAGGACCGCGGTGGAGAACGGGATGAAGGCCACGCACATCAGCAGCAGCAGGTTGAGCACCAGGAGCACCCGGTCGACCCTGCGGATGCAGTGCATCATCGTGTGGTGGTTCATCCAGACGACGCCGATGATGAGGAAGCTGAAGAGGTAGGCGCCGTAGGACGGCCAGAGCGCCAGCAGCCCGTGCAGCATGGTGCCGTCCTCCGCCGAGGGCACCTTGATCTCCAGGATCAGCAGGGTGATCGCGATGGCGAACACCGCGTCGCTGAAGATCTCCAGGCGGAAGGTGCTGATCTCGGTGAGGTCGGCGGGTTCGGGCGGTCCGTGCTGGGCCTGTGTCGGCGTGTCGTGTTTCATGGTCGGTCTCCTAGGGATCGCTTCACCAGGGGATGAGGCGGCGTTCTCGGTAGAAGCCGCCGCCGGCGCCCGGCTCGGACGACAGGGCCAGCCAGGTGACGGTGTCGGCGCCGGCTTCGGCGCTCAGGGGGGCCTGGGCGCCGCCCATACGGGTGCGCACCCAGCCCGGGCACACGGCGTTGACCTGCACCGACGGCGGGACGGCGGCGTCGACCACCAGGGTCAGGGCGTTCAGCGCGGCCTTGGCGATGCCGTAGGCGGCCGGGCCGGGCGTCGAACGGGTCATCGCGCCGCCGGTGGAGGACACGTTGACGACGCGTCCCCAGCCGCGTTCGACCATGCCGGGGACGAAGGCCTGGCAGGTGCGGAAGGCTCCCATCAGGTGGACGTCGAGGGTCTGCCGCATCGTCTCCTCCGGTACGGAGAAGAACGGCGCCGTGGGGTAGGTCCCGGCGTTGTTGACCAGGATGTCCACACCGACGCCGTCGTCGGCGAGGCGGGCGGCGCACGCGGTGACGCTGTCGGCTTCGGTGACGTCGAGCCGCTCCACGCGCACGCTCAGTCCGGCGTCGGCGAGGGTGGCGGCGGCCTGCCGGCCGCGCGGGAGGTCGCGCGCCGTCAGTACGACGTCGACCCCCTGCGCGGCGAGCTGCCGGCACACGGCGAGCCCGATCCCCCGGTTGGCTCCAGTGATCAGCGCGGTGCGCTGCGGCGCGGTGGCCATGCTCAGGCGTCCTCCGAGCCGATCAGCCAGTGCTCGCGCACCGCCATGCGGTGGATCCAGCGGGGCTCGGTGAACGACTTCAGGTCTTCCTCGAAGGCCGCGAACTGCGGGCTCGTCACGGCCCGTTCGAGGGCGTTCTCGTCCTCGAACCAGAGCTGCCAGGCGGCGTCCAGGACCGGCTCGCCGATGGCGTAGCCGCCGTCGCGGACATGGCACTGCTGGAAGCGCTCCAGGCCGGGAACGCCCAGCGCGACCTTGGCGTGCTCGCCCAGGGCGCGCTCGCGGAAGTCCGCGACCGCGGTGCCGGCGGCCCGCTTGACCAGCAGCACCAGCTTGACGGGGTGCGGGCGGGCGGCCCCGGGGCCGGGCAGCACGGTGTGCGCCTCGGTGTCCAGCACGACGGTGCGCCAGAACGCGGCCCAGTTGGGCTCGTCGAGCCGGGCGCCCTGGAGGAACTCCGGCGACTGCAGCGAGGCGAGCTGCTCCTCGTCGTTGCGGAGCCAGATCTCGGCGATGCCGCTCCACAGCGGGTCGGCGGGCTCGGGGCCCAGCGGGATGCGGGTGTCGATGCAGTACTTGACGATCTGCGGGATCTTCATGGCGTAGTTCGGGCCGTGGACCTCCAGCCAGTAGCGGTGGAACTCCTCCTCGGTCATGCCGGGCCTGGGGTGGGCGAAGATCAGCTGATGGATCATGGCGGTGGCTCCCGTGGTCGTGGTCAGGCGGCCTGCGGCGCGGTGCGCGGGGCGCGTTCGGCGATCAGGTCGATGAGGGTCCGGGCGAACAGGTGGCAGTGGGCGCCGGTGCGGGCGGTCACCAGATCGGCGTCGATGACGACGTCCTGGTCGACGTAGATGCCGCCCATGTTCCGCAGGTCGCCCAGGAGGTTGTTGTGGACGACCGCGCGGCGGCCGCGGACCGCGTCGGGGATCGGTGCGGCCAGCCACATCCCGTGGCAGATGATCCCCTTGAGGATGCCCGGGTCGTCGAAGGCGCGGCCGAGGAAGGCGGTGGCCGGCGGCAGGACGGCGGCGTCCTCGGTGTACCGCAGCCGGTCGGCGACCATCCCGGAGGGCACGATGACGGCGGAGTACTCGCCGAGTGCGGCGTCGTCGAGGTCCTCGAAGCTGCGGGTGACCTCGAAGGGGAACTGGTGCTCGTGGCCGCTGAAGGTCTGGGCGCCGGCGCCCCACAGGCGGGTCAGGAAGTGGACCTCGGCTCCCTCCTCGGGGAAGCGCTGCTGGTAGTAGAGGATCTCGGGCTCGTAGTAGTCGCTCTCCATCAGGACGGCGATCTTGTGGCCGAGCAGTCGCACGGGACTCTCCTTTCGGGTCGCGGGTCAGCGCGGACGGGCGGTGACCAGGTCGACGAGGTACGGTCCGGGCTGGCTGAGCATCACCTCGACGGCGGCCGGCACCTGCTCGGCCTTCTCCACGCGCAGCGCCGGCACGCCCAGGGAGCGGGAGAGCTCGACGAAGCCGATCTCGGGCGTCAGGTCGAACAGGCCCGGGAAGTCGTGCTCGGGGATGTCCTCCTGGCGCCAGTACTGCGCGATGTTGTCCTTGAGCAGTTCGTATCCGCCGTTGTTGCAGACGACGAACTTGGCGCCGATGCGGTGGCGGGCCGCGGTCCACAGCGCCTGGACGGTGTACATGCTGCCGCCGTCGCCGGTGAAGCCGACGACCTCCTTGTCGGGGTGGGCGAGTTTGGCTCCGACGGCGCCCGGGATGCCGACGCCGAGGGAGCCGCCGCGGGTCTGGAACCACCGGCCGGGCCGGTTGGCGCGCAGGTGGCGGAAGATGTCCGGCGACGAGGTGAGGGCCTCGTCGAAGAGCAGGGCGTCCTCGGGCAGCCTGAGGGCGAGTTCGGCGGCGAACACCGACGCGGGCATCGGCGTGTCGGCGGCCCGGGCCTCGTCGAGGGCGCGTTCCGCCTCCAGCCGTGCGCGGGACCGGGAGGCGAGGGCGCGGACCCGGTCGGCGGCGGCCTGCCGCGCGGCGGGCGGCCGGCGGTCGCGCAGGGCGCGGGTGATCAGCGGCAGGGTGGACCGGGGGTCGGCGGCGATGCCCAGGTCCACGGGGAAGTTCTTGGCGATGGCGCCGCTGTCGAGGTCCACGTGGACGACCGGGGTGCCGGGCTGGAAGATCTCGTCGAGTGCCGGGTACACCTCGGGCAGCAGATAGGTGCCGACCACGAGGACGCCGTCGGCCTCCCGGGTGACCTGTGCGCTGCTCTCGCCGAACATGTGGCCGAGCTGACCGCCGTAGCAGGGGTGGTCGACGGGCAGGTTGACCTCGGCCCAGTCGGCGCCCCGGACTTCGGCCCCCCACTCCTCGGCCAGCGCGCCGAGTTCCTCCTGGGCACCGGAGAAGTGCACGCCGTCGCCTGCCACGATCAGCGGGCGGCGGGCGCCGGCGAGGAGTTCCGCGGCCCGGGTGACGGTCGCGGCGTCGGGGGCGACCGTGGTGACCGGGACGGAGGTGGCCGCGACCGGTTCGGCGGTGGGCCGGTCCATCACGTCGGCGGGCAGCACGACCAGGACCGGCCCGTACGGCGGGGTGGCGGCCACCTTGTAGGCGCGGCGCAGGGTGCGCAGGGTGGAGCCGGGGTCCACCACCCGGGTCGCCCACTTGGTGACCGGCCGGGCCATGCCGACCAGGTCGGCGGCCATCTGGGCGTCCATGCTCTCGTACTTCACGCCCGCCTCGCCGACCAGGACGACCAGCGGGGCGTGGCCGCGCATCGCCTGGTAGAGCATGCCGATGCCGTTGCCCAGGCCGACGCCGCTGTGCAGCTGGACCACGGCGGGGTTGCGGGTGGCTCGGGCGTGGCCGTCGGCGATGCCGACCGCGACCGCTTCCTGCAGCGTGAGGACGTACTCGATGTCGGGGAACCGGCGCAGTTCGTCGAGGAACCCCTGCTCCACCGTCCCCGGGTTGCCGAACATGTGGCGGACGCCGTCCGCCCGGAGCTGCTCGAGCAGCGCGATCCTGGCAGGTCTGCTGTGCATGTTGGGGCCGCCTTTCGTCGGGTGTGCCGACCGCCGGGGGCGGGCCGGTCGCGGGGTGGTGGCCGGACGGGGTGGCAGATGGGGGACCTGGCGGGGTGTCCGGTGGTGGCCGGGCGGAGTGACCGGGGGTGGCCGGGCGGGGTGACCGGGGGTGGCCGGGCGGGCAGTCGCGGGACGGGGAACCGGGGCCCCGCCCGGCCGCTGACGGGGTGCGCGGCGTCAGGCGGCGAAGCCCCACCGGCGCAGTCCCTGCTCCAGCACCTCGACGACCTTCTGGCCGGTGAGGTAGGAGTCCGGGGTGGACCGGCCGGTGATGAAGGGGTAGTCGACGATGACCGACGTCTCCTTGCCGAAGTTGCCGATGTAGGCGCCGTCGGGGCCGGTGGCGTCGCGCAGGATGTACTCCAGCGGGTACGGGGGCGGGCCGATGACGAAGTCGGTGCCGAGGAATCCCGTGCCGTCCTTGTAGTCGTACTCGATGCAGTGCCCGGTGACGCGCTTGCCGCGGATGATGCTGGTGCGGGCGTCCTGGTCGCGGGCGAAGGCGAGGGCGGCGACGCCGTAGCACTCGGCGGCGATCGGAAGGTCCAGGCGGTGGAAGGCGAGTATCAGGTCGTGGACGCGCTGGTTGTTGGCGAGGTCGACGATGGGGCCGCTGCCGCCGACGATGAGCAGTGCGTCGTACTGGTCGGCGACCTCCTCGGCCACCCTCTCCAGGCGGGAGTTGTAGGCCTCGAAGGTGCGCAGGAAGTTGCTGTCGCTGCGGTAGGGGCGTTCGGGCAGCCAGGCGGAGAGGTCCAGGGGGCTGTCGAGGCGGCTGGAGCTGTCCAGGGCGCGGACCTTGACGGCCGTCTCGGGGCTGGTGACGGACCGGCCGAGCGGCGGGTCGATGTAGTGCGGGTCCATGCTCGGCGGCAGCGCCTGGGCGCGTTTGCCGGTCGGGGTGGCGAAGGTGACCTGGTAGCCGGCCTTCTCGAAGGTCTCCAGGGGGCCGACGAGTTCCTCGCCCCAGTAGCCGTACTCGGACAGGACGATGAGGATGCGCTTGCTCATGGCGGATGTTCCCTTCCCGGGGCTTCAGACCTGGTAGCGCTTCTTGACGTCGTCGGCGAAGCCGAGGTAGTCGCGCAGCGGCCAGACCTCCTCGAACTCCAGGTACTCGCGCATCGGGAGCCGGCCCAGCGCGGTGCGGTCGAGTTCCTCGGCGTCCGGGGAGTCGATGATGGCGATGACGCGCTTCTGGGCGGCGACCTTCCAGATGCCGACGCAGAACCCGGAGTCGACGGTCTCGGCGGCGTGCTCGGCCTCCTCCTGCTCGATCTCCCAGAGTTCGTCGAGCGAGATGCGGCCCTCGTGGTTCCACTTCATCTGGACGTAGAAGAGCATCGGTGTCTCCTTGTCGGGTGGTGGTGCCGGGCGTGGTGCGGACGGTCGGGGCGGCGGTCGGGGCCGGTCCGGAGGCCACGGGGCGGGGCCCGCAGGACCGGCGAGCCGCGGGGGGTCAGGCGGCGCGCAGTCGGTCGCAGAGGGGGTGGCCGGCGCCGAAGACGTCCTCGGCGATGTCCAGGGGGATCCTGGCGTCGTGGCCGCGGACGTCGGTGCGGGCGCCGGCGTCCAGGAGCAGGCGCGCGCAGTCCTCGTAGCCGTGCCACAGGGCGTCGTGCAGCGGGGTGTAGCCGTTGGTGGCGCCCTGGAAGTCGAGGTCGACTCCGGGGTGCGCGACCAGTAGCGCGGTGATGGCGGCGTGGCCGTTGTAGACGGCCTTGTGCAGCGGGACGGCGCCGAAGCAGGGTTCGACGGCGTTGACGTCGGCGCCGGCCTGCAGCAGCGGGCCGACCAGGTCGGTGTGCCCGTCGCGGCAGGCCACGTGCAGCGGGGTGTGGCCGTCGTTGAACCCCCCGATGTGCGGGAAGGTCTCGTCGACGTCGGCGCCCTCGGCGAGGAGTTCCTTGACGGCGACCTCGTCGCCCTCGGTCACGGCGGCCATCAGCCGCTGGCCGGCGGCCGCGGCGGCGTCGCGGGCGCGGCGATCCCGGAGCAGCCGCTCGGAGCGCAGCAGCAGGTCCTTGCCGCGGGTGTTGACGTTGAGCTCGTAGTCGAAGTGCTCCTGGAGGCTGAACCCGTAGTGCGTGCGCATCTCCAGGCCGGCGCCGTGGGCGAGCAGGTACTCCACCAGGTCGGGGAACTTGTACCAGAGGGCGTCCATCAGGGGGGTGTGGCCGGTGGTGGGGGTGACGGCGTCGACGAAGGCACCGGCCTCGACCAGGGCGCGGGCCACCGGGAGGCTGCCGGCCTGGACGGCCTTGTGCAGGGCGGTGGCGCCGCCGCGCGGATCGACGGTGTAGGGGTCGGCGCCGGCGTCCAGCAGCAGGCGGACCACATCGGTGTGTCCGGCGCCGGAGGCGAGGTGCAGCGGGGTGAGGCCGCTGCCGGGGGCGCGCCGGTCGACGTCGGCGCCCGCGGCGACCGCGGCCGACGCGAGCTCCGCGTCGCCGGTGCGCACGGCCTCGTCGAGGCGCTGCTGCCGGTCGGCGTGGAAGGCGGCGATCTCGCCGTTGGGGTCGAAGTAGACCTTCCAGTGCTTGATCCGGCCGTCGTTGTCGACGGTCAGGCGGTGGGCGTCCTCGATCTCGAAGCGCTGCCCGGTGCGGGTGTGGGCGCCGAGGGTGTAGACGACGGCGTAGGCGGTGTCGCCCTCGGCGCGCAGGTCGCGGACTCCGTAGTCGATGACCTCGGTGGTCTCGCCGCGGATCGCGAAGGCGCGGGCGACCGCCTCGCACCCCTCGTGGCGGCCGAGATAGGGGATGGCCTGGTTCCATTCGTCCTGGGGCAGTTCGAACAGGACGTCGTCGGCGAGGGTGGCGAAGACGGCGTCCATGTCGCCGCGGCTGAGGGCGTCGAACCAGTCGGCCACGATCTGATGGGTGCGGCTGCTGTCCATGAGCGCGGGCTCCTTCTCGGGATTCGGTGGCCGGGTGCTCGGCGGCCGGATGCTCGGTGGCGGGGCGCGGTGTCGGAGATGCTCGCTGCGGGCGGGAGCGCGGTGTCGGGTGCGCGGCCCGCGTGGGGTGGGCGGTTCCCCGGCGGGGGCGGGGCGGGCGCCTGCGGGTCAGGCTTCGGTACCGGCTTCGGTACCGGCTTCGGTACCGGCTTCGGCGGGCGGGATCACGAACGCGTCGGTGGCCAGCAGGTCGGCGGCGATGTCGGGACGGGCGTCCCCGACGATCACGAAGGCGGCCTCCAGGCCGAGTTTGGCGCGCTGGAAGAGCAGTTCGTTGATGGCGGGCCGGCACATCTCGGTGACCTCGCCGAGGTCGAACTCGACCCGGCCGGGCATCCCGGTCAGCACCTCGGCGACCCCCCGGCGGAACTTCTCCAGCTCGTGGTGGTCGATGGTGCCGGTGAACCGGATGCGGGCGGTCTCGCCGTCGGACTCGCTGCGGATGCGCAGCCGCATCTCGGCCGGGGCGATCTCCGCCCGGACCCGGACCGGCCGGGCTCCGGGCGGCAGTGTCACGGTGAGCCGCTTGGCGTCGAAGTCGTGGTGGGGCACGTCGTCGACCCAGACCCGGTCGAGCACCATGGTGCCGGCGGGCAGCAGGTCGGGGGCGACCCGCAGGACGCGTCCGGGCAGTGCGTCGGGCACCGGGAGGAAGTGCAGGGTGAGGGGTTCGGAGGTGAGGAGCAGCCCGGTGTAGGTGGCGGCCAGGTAGCACAGCTCGAGGGAGTGGTAGCCGGACATCGAGTGGCTGCCCTTGAGGCGTTCGGTGCCCAGCAGGTACGGGATTCCGTTGGCGAGGACGTTGAAGTAGACGCCGCCGTCGTCGTAGTCGAGGAAGTTGGCGTTGTAGAAGGACGCGGCCTCGCGGGCGTGCCTGCGGTGCTCGGGGTCGCCGGTGACACCGGCCAGGATCAGGTAGGCGAGGATCGACTGCTCCTGCTGCCACCAGGCCTTGCGGTCGTGCCAGACCAGGCGGTGGGCGCCGGAGGCGTCCGGGGTGCGTTCGACCACGTCGTACCAGCCGCCGCGCTGCTGGTCGCTGCCGACTGCGGGCATGGTCTGGGCGATCCGCTCGGCAAGGGCGGAGTACTCGGGCTTGTCGGCGAGGGCGCGGATCCGGGTGAGGTTCCAGGCGATCTTGAGGTTGTGGCCGACGACGGCGCGGTTCTGCTGCCAGCCCCAGGTGCGGTCGGCGCTCCAGTCCTCGTGGAAGCGCTCCTGGACGAAGGGGCTGCGGGGCTCGTCGGGGAAGTGCCGCGTGATGGTGTCGGCGGTCTCCTCCAGCAGCTCGGCGAAGTCCGGTCGGCCGGTGGCGAGATAGGCGTTGATCAGGTAGGCGGGTGCGTGGTCGCCGACCGAGTTCCAGTTCTTGCGCGACCGGTTGCGCGCCAGGGAGTCGGCCCGCGGGTCCATGGTGATGGGGTCGAGGTGGGAGAAGAAGCCGCCCTGCCGTTCGTCCCGGAAGAAGCGCTGGAACAGGGTGACCGTGCGGTCGATGTCGGCGAGGATCTCGGGGTCGCCGGTGATCCGGTAGGTCTGGGTGGGGCCGGCGAGCGCGTAGATCTGCTCGTACATCGGGATGGCGTCGAAGTCGTCGCCGAACTCCGAGGCGTAGACCTTGCGCTGGCCGGTGGGGGTGATGTCGATGCCGTGGTACCAGTAGGCCACGCCCTGCCGGTCGTCGAGTACCCGCATGTGCTCGCGCAGGTAGGCGGAGCCGGAGCGGGCGGCCTCCAGGAAGCGTTCGATGCCGGTCAGCATGTAGGCGGTGGCCAGGCCGTACACCAGTCGGGAGATGGTGTCGGTCTCCTGGCGGACGTCCTGCCCGGTGTCCGGCAGGTGGGTGCCGGAGAGGGTGACGTGGGTACGGAAGTTGCGCCAGTCGTACACCCCGTCGGGGAAGTGGGCCCGCAGGTAGAAGTCGGCGATCTCGGCGGCCTGGCGCACCCACCAGCCGGGCTGCTCGAAGACGTAGGCGCCGCGGGACTCCTCGGGGAAGGTGATGGTGTGGGCCTCCACCCACTGGCCGTCCTCCTGCTGGTGGAAGAGACCGTAGACCTGGACGTAGCGGCCTTCGGCGAGCATGTCGCGGGTGGTTGCGGTGGTGTCCCGGCGTGGCTCGCCCAGATTGCGCACGATCTGCGAACTGACCAGTGAGCCGAGGCGGATGGTGACCTCGCGGTCGTCCGAGGTGCGCAGGCCGAACCGGGAGCGGGTGGGCTCGTAGACGGTGACGTATCCGGCGATGCTGTCGGAGTACGTGCGACGGGTGTCGGGGTCTGCGGTCATCGGATCGGGTCTCCGTGGTCGGGCAGCACTGCGGCAGCGCTGCGGCGGGCGGATGTCGTGCCGGGTGGATGCGCGCGGGCGGGAGGCGTGCCGGTGGGTGCGGGCCGGTCTGCGGATGTGCGGGGGCGGGGGGTGTGCGGGGGGATGCGGGGTGTGCTGTGCGGTGTGTCGGTCAGGCGGCCGTCAGGGCCGGGTCGTAGTCGAGGGCCGCGAAGGCGTGGTCCCAGGCGGGGGTGCGGGTCTCGGCGGGCTGCAGCGGGCCGCCGGAGCGGTTGAAGAGCTCGAAGGTCAGTCCGCGTGCTGCGGGGCAGTACAGGGCCTGCAGGCAGGCCTGGGCGAGGTCGCCGCGGGCGACGACCCCGGTCTGGGTGTCGCCCTGGCTCAGGATGACGCCCTGGGAGCCGGCGGGCTCGTCGGTGAGCCAGCCGGGGCGGACCACGGTGTAGGGCAGCCCTGAGGTGCGTACCGCCTCCTCCCCCGCGTACCGCCAGTCCATCAGCCTGCCGTAGGCGTTGAGCGGGTGTGCGGAGTGGGTGGCGTGGATCTGGCTCACCAGGACGACGTGCGGCCGCTCCCCCGCCGCGGTGGCGGCGGCGAGGACGTGGCGCACGCCCTGGCTCATGGTCGTCTCGGGTCGGTCGCGTCCCTCGTTGTCGGTACCCGGTTCGACGCAGTACACGAGGGCTGAGCAGCCGTGCAGGGGACGGCGGAGGGACTCGGCGAGGCGGACGTCGGTGGGGTGGTGCTCGGCGCCCGGCGGCAGGGATCGCGGGCCGGGGGATCTTCGGCTCAGGACCCGGACCTGCTCGCCGTGCGAGAGCAGGTCCCGCACGATGAGCCGGCCGGTGCGGCCGGTGCCTCCGATCACGGCAACGGGGTGGTCCATCGGTGACTCCTCAGCTCGGGGGAAGCGTGCACGCTGAGCGGGAGGGCGCGTTGCGGGAAGCGGCGGCCCCTCAGGCCGCCCAGCGCAGGACGTCGTCGGGGGACGTGAAGCGGGTGCCCCGGGGGATCTCCGGCAGCCGGGGGATCTCCAGCCTGGGGTAGACCTGGACTCCCGACAGGGCGCTGCCGGGCGAGAGCTGTGCGCCGTCGCCGACGGCGGAATAGCGCTCCAGGAGGACCGGTGCGGCCCGCCGGGAACGGATCTCGGTCATCGGCCCGACGTAGGAGTCGGCGATGCGGGCATGGGCGCCGACGATCGCGGCGTCGCCGCAGTAGCTGCCGGTGACCTGGACGCCCTCGCGCAGGTCGGCGCCGTCGCCGATGTCGGCGTACTCCAGCCGCACGTCGGGGCCGATGGTGACGTGGCGTCCGATCCGCACGCCCTCACCGACGACGACCCGCCCGCGGTCCATCTTCTCGGCGAGCGTGGTGCCGGTGAGGTCGTCCCGGGTGGCGAGGGTGCTTTCGTGGATCCAGTGGCGGGGGCTGAGGCTTCGCGGCGGCGGCATCAGCCGGTTCATCTGCGGATACCCACCGGACAGCACGTCGCGCAGGGTTTCCAGGTAGTCCTGTACGTTGCCCAGGTCGCCCAGTGCGGCGATGGGCTGGGCGGCAACCGGCAGGCCGTGCCGCACCAGCCACGGCAGCAGGTCCCCACCCCAGTCGAGGCGCTGCTGGGCGAGCCGCTTCAGCTCGGTCCGGCGGGTCACCTCGCGCAGTCTGCGGCAGTCGACGAGGTACATGCCGGCGTTGGTGGGGATGGGAATGCTGCCGTCGACGACGCCGGGCGGGAAGGATGCGGCGATCTGCTCCGCGTCGGGCTTCTCCACGAAGCCCCTCACCAGTCCGCCGGTGGCGAGCATCGCCCCGTACTTGCCGGCGACGTCGGCGCAGCCGCGTTCGACCGAGGCGACCGTCACGACCGCGCCGGTGCGCCGCTGCGCGGCGAGCAGGTTCTCGAGGGAGAACTCGAAGACGGAGTCGACGGGCAGCACCAGGGCGGGACCGGTCAGGTCCCACTGCTCCAGGTTGTGCAGGGTGGCGGCGCCGGAACCTACGTTGTAGCGGTCCAGAGCGGGACGTGAGTAGCGCACCTCGACGCCGTACCGCTCGCCGTGTTCCAGGAGCGACTTGATCTGGCTGCGGTTCTCCTGCCCCTGGGCCACCACGTGGAAGCGCCGGATTCCCTGGGCTCGGCAGGCCTGCACCACCCATTCGATGAGTGGGCGTCCGGCGAAGGGGATCAGCGCCTTGCTGCGAATGTAGTCGGCCGATTCCAGAGTGATCGGCTTCGCGCGTTCCCCTCGGCCGCCGGCCAGGATGATCGCTACCGGTTCCTGCTCGCTTCCACTCACCGCACTACCCCCAAAGAGCCCGTGACGACTCCACAGATATAACTGAATCCAGTCATGGAATGTCAAGCACTGAGTCATATCTATGGCCAAGGCCGTGTGGCTCCAGAAGGGGCGACGGGGCACATCGACCCTCGAACGCACCTCGCCAAGTGGGTGGCGACCTGCCCTTTCGGCGAACCTCCACCCTCCGCGAGGGGGTCACCGAGTCGCCGGACGAGTCATCGTCAGTCAGTCAACTGAATGACTCCAACCGGGCCGGCATGACCAACCGATCGACCTGAGCGCCGTTCGACGCACCGCGGCGATCCGCCCGCGCCGGCACGAGGGCGCGGGGCGCCGCCGCGGCCCTCGTCGTCGCGTGCGCGGGGCCCGGCCCCGCCCCGGCGGAGGCCGACGCACGGCGCACGGACGCACGGCGCACGGACGCACGGACGCACGGACGCACGGACGCACGGACGCACGGACGCACGGTCCATGCGGAGACCGCCGGGCGGCAGCGGGACGGATGATCAGCAGCGGCCTCCGGCCGCCCGACCGACCGAGGGGGCGGTGGACTGCGAGCCGAAGGTGAGCTCGGCCCTGGCCTGGGGAGTGGCGACGGCGGGCAGCAGGTAGCGCCACATCGAGACCAGGCGCTCCGGCAGGTCGGCGCGTCCGCTGGAGGCGTTGGAGTACAACTGGGTCCCCGTGTAGGCGCTGACGAGGACGTTGGCGAACTCCCAGAGGTCCAGGTCGGGCAGCAGTTCGCCGCGCCCCTCGGCGGCGACGAGCTGGCCGTGGAAGCGCTCCGCCCACTCGCGGTAGGCGGTGTCGTCGTTCGGCCCGAACTCGCCCTGCTCGACGGCGAGCCGCACGCCGGCGCGGAACAGCACGTTGGTGCGCAGCTCGGCGGCGATCTGGAAGGACATGTCCACCAGCCGCTGCAGCCCGTCGGGGCCGTCGGGCAGGCTCACCGCCTGCTGCTGGCTGGTCATCACCGCCTGCGCCAGCGCCTCCTTGGACTTGAAGTGGAAATACATGCCGCCCTGGGTGACACCCGCGCGATTCATGATCTTACTGATGCTCGCACCGCTGTAGCCGCTCTCGTCGATCACCTCCGCCGCGGCCACGAGGATGGCCTTGCGGGTCCGCAACGCCCGTTCCTGCTTCGGCTCCGACACTGCCGCCCCTAGCTACTCGACAAACAAAACGAACACCCTTTACTTTACCTGTGGCTCCTCGGCTCAGACCAGGAGCAGCACTGCACCGGGGTTTGGGGGAGACAACAGTGTGGAGTGCCATGTCTGCCCGGACACAACCGGTTGAGCGGCCCGTGACGGGCCGGACCATCACGCACGCCACCACAAGGGGAGCGGCATGCTTGCGTCCAGGGAACGACGTACCACAGAAGAGATCACGCTGACCACGACGGTCGCCAAAGAGTACGTGCACCGCGCCGCGGTGTCGGAGGTCTTCCTCACCGGATGGCGGGAGAACGCCCCCGACACGTTTACCGTCACCGCCCAGTGGCCTCGCTGCCACACCTTCTACGACACCGAGCACGGGATGCACGACCCGCTGCTGCTGTGCGAGACCATCCGCCAGATGCTGCCGCTGCTGAGCCACGCGGCCTACGGGGTGCCGTTCGGATACCAACTGAGCTGGTCCCACTTCCTGTTCGCTCTCGACCCGCGGGCGATGCGGGCGGAGCGGACGCCGACGGAGCTGGAACTGCACGTCAGATGCCACGACATAAGACACCAGCGGGGCCTGCCCGCGGCGATGTCCATGGACATCGTGGCCTTCCGCGACGGCGAGTTCCTCACCTCGGCCAGCACCCGGTTCGGCTGTCACGCGCCGCAGCTCTACCGGCGGCTGCGCCGGGGGCGGGGCGACGTCCCCTCGGTGTTCGCCAGCGCGCCCGCCCCCACCGAACCGCTGCCCTGTGCCAGGACCGGACGCAGCCGCCGCTCGGACGTCGTGCTGTCGGAGGTGCCGGGGAGCAGCGCCTGGCGGCTGCGGGTCGACACCGGCCATCCGACCCTGTTCGACCACCCGGTCGACCATGTGCCGGGGATGCTCCTGCTGGAGGCGGCCAGGCAGGCCGCGCACGCCGCGCACGAACCGTCGGGCCCGGTGATGGTGACGTCGATGGAGGTCGCCTTCAACCGGTACGTCGAGTTCGACACCCAGTGCCTGATCGAGACCCGGCGCGAACCGGGCGTCGCACCCCAGCCCACCATCCGGGTCGACGCGCGACAGGGCGACGACCTGGCGTTCACCGCCTCCGCCACGCTCGCCGAACTCGGTCGGCTGTGACCCGACGCGGGCATCCGGCCGTCCCCGGCGCGAGCGCCACGCCGACGGGTCCGGAGCGGATGCCCGCACGGCGGACGGCCACGCTCGCGGCGGGCGGGCGGGGTGCGGACGCCTCGCCCGCACCCCGCTGGTTCGGGACGACTCGCCCGCACTGCGCGCATGTCGTCACAAGTTCGCCGTAAACGGGTACTTCAAGCGTCTGCTGGCGTCATGATGTCAGCCCTGCACGGGATGACCTTGGGGGGCCGATGGAAGCTGTGGGGGCGCTAGTGGCGGGGGACCCGGACCGGGTGGGGCCCTATCGGGTGGTGGGGCGGCTGGGAGCCGGCGGCATGGGGCGGGTGTACCTGGCCCGCTCCAAGGGCGGTCGCGCGGTCGCCGTGAAGGTGGTGCGGCCCGAACTCGCCGAGGACACCGCCTTCCGGCTGCGGTTCGCCCGCGAAGTGGCCGCCGCCCGCCGGGTGAACGGGGTGTTCACCGCGGGCGTGGTGGACGCGGACACGCAGGCTGACCCGCCCTGGCTGGCCACCGCGTACGTACCCGGGATCTCCCTGGACGCCGCCGTCGCACGGTTCGGGGCGTGGGGCGCCGACCGGGTGACGACTCTCGCCGCCGGACTCGCCGAGGCCCTGGAGGCGATCCACGCGGCGGGGCTGGTGCACCGCGACCTCAAGCCGTCCAACGTGCTGCTGGCCGCGGACGGGCCCCGGGTCATCGACTTCGGCATCTCCACGGCGACCGAGGCGAGTGCGCTCACCCGTACCGGGGTGGTGATCGGGACGCCCGGCTTCATGTCACCCGAACAGCTCACCGGAGAGCCCGTCGGACCGGCCGGCGACGTCTTCGCGCTGGGCGCCGTCCTCGCGTTCGCGGCTTCCGGCGCGGGACCGTTCGGCACCGGTTCGGCCCAGGGCCTGATGTACCGGATCGTGCACGGCGAACCCGACCTGGACGTGGTGCCGTCACCCGTGCGGGCGCTGGTGGGGCGATGCCTGGCGAAGCAGCCGGAGGAACGTCCGGGCGTCGGGGAGCTGCTCGCGGAACTGACGGACGCGGCGAGCGCGGCCCGTACGACGCTGCTCTTCACGAGCGCGGACTGGCTTCCGCCCGCGGTGGCGTCCACGGTGCGGGAGGTGCGGGACGGGGCGGCGGCGGGGGCCTCGGACCCGGGCGGGCCGCGCGGCCCGCGGCCGGCGCCGGGCCGGCCGCCCACCGCGACCGGACCGCTTCCGGCCACCCCGCCGCCCTCGTATCCGCCCACGGTGACCGCTCCGGACGCGGGCCGGGCCGGCGCGGAGTCCGGCGCCTCGCCGGCCGGGCCGGGTTTCGGGCCGCCGACGCCGACCGGGGGCGGTTTCGGGCCGCCGGCGCCCGCCGGGCACGGCACGGGCGCGAGCACGCCGCCGTACGGCGGACCTCCGGGGGCGTCGCCGTACGGCAGCACGCCACCGCCTTACGGGGCACCGCCGGGGACGCCGCCGTACAGCACCCCGCCGCCGGGGACGTTGCCCACCCCGGTACCCGGCAGGCCCGGCGGCGGCGCCGGGGGCTCCCCCGGACGGCGGCGCGGGGTCGTCGTCGCCGCCGTTCTCGCCGCGGTCCTCGCCGTCGGCCTGGTGGCCTGGCGGGTGGACGACGTGTTCGGTGGCGTGTCCGGACGGGGGTCCCGCACCGGGGCGGTCCCGGCCTCCGACGCCGGGGGCTCACCGCCCGCCTCGCCCCCCGGCACCCCGTCGCGGGAGTCGTCGTACACCGAGCCCGCGAGCCCGTCGCCCACGCCGTACGAGACCCGCGCCGAGACCGGGCCGACCTCGGACACCCCGTCCGCCGACCCGTCGCCGGAGTCCGGGGACGGGGTGAGCCTCTCGGGCCGCTGGAACGGCAGCTACGTCTGCAACCAGGGGATCACCGGTCTGGTGCTCACCATCGAGCAGCACGACGACGGCACCGCGGACGCGGTGTTCGCGTTCTATCCCGCACCATCGAACCCGCAGGTCCCGCGGGGGTCGTTCGCCATGTCGGGGACGTTCGTCAACGGCCTGCTGACCCTGCGGGCCACCCACTGGATCGAGCAGCCACCGGGCTACGTCGCCGTCGACCTCCAGGCGGCCCGGGATCCCTCGCTCCCGAACCACCTGGACGGACGGATCTACGGCCCCAACTGCACGACGTTCTCCACGGAGCGGTCCTGAGGGGCGGCGGACCGGGCGGGAGCCGGCACCGGTCGCGCCATGGGCAAGGACGACCGGCCGGCACGCCGAGTGGGGCATGGTGCCGGCCGGTCGTCACCTGCGGAACACCCGTCACATGCGGATCACCCGGCCCCTTTTCGGAGCCGGGTGATCCGCATCCGGCCCGGGCAGCCGGCGGAGGGCGACCCGGTGGTCACTCAGCCGGCCGCCATGACGGCCTGAAGCGCCTGCATGCACGGAAAGCAGTGTTTGTCGGTCGACTCCCGTCCGCCGGGCTCCTCGTGCTTCTGCACGCCGCACAGCGTCGAGGTCCTGTCCGTCTCCAGCACATGCCACGCCGCTTCTCCGGACGGGCCTGCACCGCACCACATCTCTCGCATTCTGTACCCCCTCCCAGTGTCGACACGGAGGTGTCATCCATGCCAGCACGGACCCCTCGGAGGGGCCTCGCGGGGCGGCCATTCGGGTGAGGTGAGCAGCCGATCGGCGCTGCGGGGGCGAGCGGGCGCGCACCGGGATGCGGCGCTGAGGGCCCGGTGATGCAATCGATGCCGGGGGGTGTGGCACGACGGCCGGCGAACAAGCAGTGAGCGACAGAGGTGACACCGTGAGTGACGAACTCGAAGAAGTGGGCCCGATCGACTACCTGGTCATCGAGTTCCCGGGCAACAGGATGACGGGTGAAGGGCTTCCCCTGCTGGTGGACCTCGTGGACCGGGGCCTCATCAGGATCCTGGACCTGATGTTCGTCAGGAAGGACGAGGACGGATCGATCGTCGGTCTGGAGCTCGCCGACCTCACCGGGGACGGCGAACTCGACCTGTCCGTCTTCGACGGCGCATCGTCCGGGCTGCTCGGCCAGGACGACCTGGAAGAGGCGGCCTCGGCTCTGGAGCCGGGGAGTTCGGCCGGCGTCCTCGTCTACGAGAACCGCTGGGCCGCACCGTTCGCGGCCGCTCTTCGCCGTGGCGGCGCCAGGATGGTCGCTTCCGGGCGGATCCCGGTCCCGGCCCTGGTCTCCGCACTCGACGAGGCCGAGGCCGCCCAGTGAAGTGGAGCCGGTGACGGCTCCGGAACAGCCCGAGGACAGGAAGGGAACTGTCATGCCAGGTCTCATCCGCGGGGTCGCGCGTACCGCCGTCGTCGCCGGGACGGCGACCGCGGTGTCGAACCGCGTGTCCCGACGACAGCAGGGACGCTGGGCCGCGCAGGCCCAGCAGCAGTACCCGAACGAGGCATCCGCACCGCGCTCGACGTCCTACGCCGAGCCGGCGGCGCCCCCGCCCGCCCCCGATATGACCGACAAGATCGACCAGCTCAAGCAGCTCGGCGAGCTCAAGGCGCAGGGCGTGCTCACCGACGCCGAGTTCGAGGAGCAGAAGCGCAGGATCCTGGAGTCCTGACGTCACGCGCTCACCACCCGGCCGGACCGGACCGTCCGTCGGCCGCCCGGCAGCACCGGGTGGGCGGCGGACGGTCCGCCGGCTTCGGACGGATGGTCAGGGGGACGATGGGGGCGCACCGGCGGCAGTGCTGAGGCACGTGCAGGGGATGCCGCTCACACCTCGACGCTCTCACCGGGGCGCAGCCGCCGGATGTCGGTGGCCGCGCGCTTGGCCTCCATGGCGAGGACGTCGTCCAGGACCTTCAGGCCCCAGTCGTTCAGCAGACCGTCGTGGACCGCGTAGGCACGGCGTGGCGCCATCCGGCGCAGATAGCCGATCATGTCGGGCACCGTCAGCCATGGTGCCTGGCCGGGAAGCAGCAGCGTCGGCGCATCGACCACGGTCAACGCGTCCCCCGGGTGGAAGACCTCACCGTCGACCAGGAAGCCGACGTTGTCGACGGGATCCGCGTCCGGGTACTCGTTCCGGCCGGCTGAAAGGTCGGCAGGCCGGCCGCAGCCGTGACACGTGCGGGTGGGTTCGCGGCCGACCGGGGCGCCTCACCTGTTTGGGAGCGTCCTCCGGTGGTACGCGATCGGTCTCCGCCCTGCGGAGGTCCGAACGTGTCCCCGGAGAAAGGAGGCGGCTTGCCTGCCCGACTCGAGCGGTATCTGATCCAGGACTTCCCGTTCATCCACCTGGTCATCGGCGGTGTCGGCAACACGACCTTCCTGGTCGGCAGCGTGTTCTTCCTCTTCCCGAGCCTGGAGCGGGTCGCGTTGTGGCTGTTCGTGATCGGTTCTTTCGGCATGCTCGTGGGCACCATCGGCGAGGCCTTCGTCCGGCATGAGCGAAAGTCGCGACAGCGAGCCGTCGCCCCGCGGCGGGACATGGTGTCCTGAGCCGGCCCGGGGCACCCGAGGCCGTGCCGTGTACAGCGAGGCGGCCCGGGAGGCTGGGTGAGGTGCTCGGGTGGAGAGCCCGGACCCTTGGGCTGCAGGCCCTCCACCGCTGCTGTCAGGTGTAGGGCAGGTGGAGTGCGGAGAGGTCGCCGGTGCCGAGGGCGCCGGGACTGCTGCCGAGCGCGTTCCACACCTTGGCCTGCACGGTTCCGTCCACCAGGTCGCACGCCGCACCCGTCGCGGACAACAGACCCGAAGCATCCGTGTAGTGCTCCCAGCCCGCCACCGGATCAGTGGCGAAGTACCGGTACACCTCCACCCGGTCCCAGGACCCGTCACCCGTGCAGTCGTAGGACAACTGCACCTGCACCGCATCCCCCACGACACCACCCGCATCAACCGCCAGGTCGAACGACGCCGAACCCCCGCCATACGCCATGCTCAGCCCCGCCGCGGTCAACGTCACCGGACGATACGGCGCCCCGTCATGATTGCCACCGTCCCCCGACGGCACCACCACACTCCCCGAAACACCCGCCACCCCCGACAACGTCCCGTCCCCCAGCAGATACAGCGTCGACGACGACGAACCGGAACCGGCCGTGGCCGTCGCGGTGGCGGTGGCACCGTCGGAGCTGTAGGGCAGGTGGAGTGCGGAGAGGTCGCCGGTGCCGAGGGCGCCGGGACTGCTGCCGAGCGCGTTCCACACCTTGGCCTGCACGGTTCCGTCCACCAGGTCGCACGCCGCACCCGTCGCGGACAACAGACCCGAAGCATCCGTGTAGTGCTCCCAGCCCGCCACCGGATCAGTGGCGAAGTACCGGTACACCTCCACCCGGTCCCAGGACCCGTCACCCGTGCAGTCGTAGGACAACTGCACCTGCACCGCATCCCCCACGACACCACCCGCATCAACCGCGAGATCGAACGACGCCGAACCCCCGCCATACGCCATGTTCAACCCCGCCGCGGTCAACGTCACCGGACGATACGGCGCCCCGTCATGATTGCCACCGTCCCCCGACGGCACCACCACACTCCCCGAAACACCCGCCACCCCCGACAACGTCCCGTCCCCCAGCAGATACAGCGTCGACGACGACGAACCGGAACCGGCGGTGTGCGACCCGGTCGGTGACGGCGAACCGGGGGCCGTGGCCGAGTCGGTCGGGCTCGGGGAACCGGTGGGCGTGGCGGAGTCCGTGGGGGTGGGCGTGGCGGAGTCCGTGGGGGTGGGTGAGGGCGGGGTGCCGCCGGTGGCGGTGCCGCCGCTCCAGTTCAGGGCCCCGGAGGCCACGGTCTTCCCGGCGGGGACCTGGATCGCGGTGCCGTCGGAGAAGTGCACGGTCGCGTCGGTCGCCGTGATGTTGGCGGCGACGTGGGTGCGCCGGCCGTCCTTCACGAAGACTGCCGTCAGCGGGCTGTCGGCCGTGACCGATGTGTCGACGGTGCCCAGCGCGGCGAGGTTGCGGATCCAGTGGAAGGTGTGCGCCTTGCTCTCGCCCTCCTCGGAGGTGAAGGAGGGGTCGGCCCGGAAGTCGGCGAGGGCGGCGTCGCCGTCGCCGAGGGCCAGGTACTCGTACCAGATGTCCTTCCAGAGGGAGGGGCTCGTCCTGCCGCTCTGCCGCAGCATCTCCTGGTAGTCGGCCCGCACGTAGGCCGGGTCGTCGCCGAGGTACAGGTACCCGCCGGTCACCGGCAGCAGGTTGATGCCCTGGATCTGCTCGGGGGCGCTGGAGAACCAGGTCGAGTAGGCGCCGCCGTTGCCCCAGACCATGCCGACCTGCCGGTGCGGGAAGTCGTCCGGGTAGATCTCGTCCCGGGTGTCGAACCAGTAGTCCCGGATCGCGGCGGCCTGTGTGGTGTACATGTAGATGCCGGCGTCGCGGACGGCCCTGTTGCCGGTGGCGACACCCCACTGGATCAGGGCGTTGTCGAAGTTCATGCCCTCCGACGAGGACTCCTGGTTGTTGCCCGCGGCGAACGAGCCGTGGCCCGAGGCCCAGTCGTGACCGCTGTAGACGTCGAAGTCGCGCAGGTACGGGAACCGCCGGTCGCTGCGGTCGTAGTTGTCGGCGTCGCGGATGAGCAGGTCGACCATGCCGCCGTACCGGGCGTCGGCGGCCCAGGAGGGGTCGAACTTGGCGAGGGTCGCCGCGGCGGCGATGTAGTAGCCGTAGTGGAAGTGGTGGTCGTTGAGTTCCTGGTCGGAACCGTAGGAGGCGGGGTAGCCGATCAGGGTGCCCCAGTTGCCGTCGTAGTAGAACAGGTGCCCCGTCTCGCCGGGTGAGGCGGTGAACCAGTCGGTGAGCTTGGTCCTGATGGCGGCCAGGGCGGCGTCGCGGACCGCGGTGTTCCCGGTCTGGTCGGCGATCTCCGCCAGGCGCGCGGCGCGGCCGAGTCCCTTACCGGTCCAGTAGGTGTCGTCGCCCTGCTGCCTGGTGGGGTCGGCCTCCTCGGCCGCGAGGTAGTCCTGCAGCGTCGTGGCGTCGGCCCCGGAGCTGTCTGCGACCGCGGGGATCTCGGGCAGTACGCCGTGGAAGACCATCGTCGTGGAGAACGAGCCGACGCCCGTGAGCACCTTCAGGGCGCCGCGGGAGGAGACATAATTTTGCGGCAGTGGGCTGCCGGAGGCCAGATGGCGCCACTGGTGCGGGAGCAGCGCCGCGACCGTCCCGGTCTCCGAGCCCTCCATGGCGGTGGTGGTGAACCGGTAGGTCGTGGTGACCGTGCTGTCGCCCTCGTCGTAGCGGTAGGAGACGGCGGTGCCGGTGACGTGGTCGTGGGCGTACCTCGCGTACGCGGCGGCGAGGGCCGACCGGTCGGACGCGGAGGTCGAGGGCGTGGTGGGCAGCACCGCGACGGAGAAGTAGTCCTTGCCCGCCAGTGCGGAGGTGAGGGTCGTGCCGTCGACGGTCCAGGTGGAACCGCTGGGCGCGAAGGCGACGTAGTCGTGTCCGTTGACCCGGTAGCCGATCGTCGCGCCGGCGTTGGACCACACGGTCACGTCCGCGCCGGAGGCGGCTCGTATGCGAGCGTCGCCACCGGTGGCGCGGAAGTAGGCGAAGGGCAGGCCGGAGCCTATGGTCGCGCGCAGGGAGTGTGCGCCGTCGGTGAGGAGCGGACTGACGGTCCAGTCGCTCCAGTCGTCGACCTTCACTTCGGGGGCCGCCAGGTCCGTGACGCCGACGACGAAGTCCTCCGCGTAGTCGTAGTGGTACTCGCCCACGCCGGTGGCGCCGCCGGAGACGGTCGGCGTGGTGCTGTAGGAGACTCCGAGGCCGCCCGACTGGGCGCGGTAGCCGAGCGGCTGGGCGTACAGCGGTTCCCCGTAGGCGCAGTCGGTGCGCTTCCAGAGGATCGAGGACCACCAGTCGTTGGTGGGTACGGCTCCCGAGGGCGCGTGGGAGGTCACCCAGTGGCGGGGATCGGTCGACAGGTCTGCGCAGCCGGACGGGAGGGGGCCCGGCGGCTGGGTGGTGTAACTGCCCTCGCCGACCGCCTCGGCTCGGGCGGTGTGCGGGGTGAGCAGGGCCAGCGCCGCTCCGAGCAGTGCCACGACGACCCCCAGCACGACCGTGCGCGGGGGGCGGTGCGCTGCTCGGAGGCGTGTGCGGGGTGCGGCGGCACCGGCGCCCTGGGGCGCGCTGCGTCTCCCTGTTCCCGAGGGTGGACGACTCGCTGAGAGCATGGGGATCTCCTGTGAGTGGGGTGTCACGGGGGTCGTGCACGGTCCGGGGAGCGGTTCCTGCTCGTGCGGTGCATCTGCGGGGGTGGGTGGGCCCCGGGCGCCGGTCAGTCGCGCGGGGCTGGAAAGCACGCCCTCCGGACAGCCGTGAGAGCGTTCTCAGCACGGGGAGGCTAGGGACTGCCTTCACGCAGTGTCAACATGCGTGCAACACGCGCTTCTCGAGCGACCGTCCCGAACTGGGACTTCCTACGCGTCCATCCGGAACCCGAGGCCATGGGAGGCCGTGTCACGACGGGTCGAGCACGTGAGGGGACGCTCGCGAGAGCGCTCTCTCACTGCTGTGATCCGATACGTCACCACCGGCCGACACACCCCTCTCGGGGGTCCACCCGCCTCCGAAATGTCGGGGATGAGGAGGTCTCCGCCGGCGAACGCCGCTCCGCTCCGCGCCCCCGACCCGGCGAGCACGCCGCACACCGGCACCTCCACCCCCGAACGCCTGCCGATCCCCCCGACAACCGGGGCGGGCCCCTGACCGCTCGCGCACCGCCGGGCCCCCTCCGACGCCCCGATGCCGTTCAAGTCCCACATCCGCGTAACCGCGGCCACCGCCCGGCGCGCAGCACCGCCGCACCCGCTCGGCCCCGAGGTCCCACGACCCGCCGCCATCCACCGAAATCCCTTCCGAGCAGGGGTTTCGTCGACCCCGACATGCCGTCACGGAACCGCGGAGCGATGGACGCGTCGGCGCCCGCGGATCCCACACCCGAAGAGGGACGCACCGACTCGCAGCATCCGTTACGCGTTCGAGTCTTGACGGGACCGCTGCCGCTGCACACACTCTGAGCACTGCTGAGAGCGCTCTCAAAGACCGCGGTCAGCATGCGCAAGCGCGTCCCGCACTCCGCCCCGAAGCCATGGGAGGCTTCCATGCCCATCTCCCGAGCCGCCAGACAGACCACCCTCAGACTCGGGGCTGTCGCACTCGCCGGCGCACTCCTCGCCGCCTGCGGGTCCGGGTCGTCCGAGTCCTCCTCGGACGGCAACGGCAAGGTCACCCTCACGGTCGACCTGTTCGGCACCTTCGGCTTCAAGGAGGCCGGCCTCTACGCGGAGTACGAGAAGCTCCACCCGAACGTCACCATCAAGGAGTCGAGCACCGAGAACGAGGCCGACTACTGGAAGGCCCTGCAGACCCGCCTCGCCGGTGGCGGCGGCCTCGCCGACGTGCAGGGCATCGAGGTGGGCCGCATCGCCTCGGTGACCCAGCAGCAGGCCGACAAGTTCCAGGACCTCAACTCCTTCGGCGCCTCGGGCCTCAAGAACGACTACTCGGCGGCCAAGTGGGCGGCGGCCACGACGACCGACGGCCGGACCCTGGGGCTGGGCACCGACGTCGGCCCGGAGGCGATCTGCTACCGCACCGACCTCTTCAAGAAGGCCGGACTGCCCACCGACCGCGACCAGCTCGCCCAGAAGTGGGCGACCTGGGACGGCTACCTGGAACTGGGCAAGCAGTACCAGGCCAAGGCCGACTCCAAGAGCCACTGGATGGACAGCGTCGGCAGCCTCTACGGCCTGATGATGGGGCAGCAGAAGGAGCGCTACTACGACGCCTCCGGAAAGCTCGTCTACAAGGACAACCAGGCCGTCAAGGACGCCTGGGACACCTCCGTCAAGGCCGCGCAGGAGGGCCTGAGCGCCAAGCTCGCCCAGTGGACGCCGGCCTGGAACCAGGCCTTCAGCAGCGGCTCCTTCGCCACCATCGGCTGCCCCGCCTGGATGCTCGGCTACATCAAGGGCCAGGCCGGCGACGGCGGTTCGGGCACCTGGGACGTGGCACCGCTGCCCGGCGGCGTCGCCGGCAACTGGGGCGGCTCCTACCTCGCCATCCCGAAGGCGTCGCCGCACGCCAAGGAGGCGTACAACCTCATCAAGTGGCTGACCGCCGCCCCGCAGCAGGCGAAGCTGTTCAAGAAGCAGGGCAGCTTCCCCTCCAACCTGGGTGCCATCAAGGCGGTCCAGGACGTCAAGGACCCCTACTTCAGCAACGCCCCGATCGGTGAGATCTTCGGCAAGGCCGCCGAGACCTCGCCGGTGCAGGTGCTCGGCGTGCACGACAACGACGTGAACACGCAGATCACCAACGCACTCGGCGAGGTCGAGCGCAAGGGCACCGATTCCGCCACCGCCTGGAGCCACGCCGAGAAGGGCATCCGGAACGCGGTCGGCTGACCCGGCGTCACCCGGCAGCCGAGGGCGCGAAGGACCTCCTCCCCCGCCCCGCCGGTCCTTCGCGCCCTCCCCGACGTCCCCCGGACCTCACCGATCGAATCGAAGGTCTCCACCATGACCCTGACCGCCACCGCCCCACCGCGGACCGAGCGGCCACCGGCCCCGCGGCGCCTGCTGACCCGGCTCTCGCCGTACGCGTACATCGCCCCGTTCTTCGCGCTGTTCGGCGCCTTCGGGCTGTTCCCGCTGCTCTACACCGCCTACGTCTCGCTCTACCGCGTGGAGCTGCAGACGCCGGGGCGGATGGATTGGCGGGGGCTGGACAACTACACCGCGCTCTTCGGCGACGAGTACTTCTGGACCGCGCTGCGCAACACCTTCACCATCGGTGTCGCCTCCACGGTCCCCCAGCTGCTGATGGCACTCGGCCTGGCCCACCTGCTCCACTACAAGCTGCGCGGCCGCACCTTCTTCCGCGTCACCATGCTGCTGCCGTACGCCA
Organism: Streptomyces sp. MS06; assembly: GCF_047200655.1. Lineage (NCBI taxonomy): Bacteria > Bacillati > Actinomycetota > Actinomycetes > Kitasatosporales > Streptomycetaceae > Streptomyces > Streptomyces sp. MS06. The sequence continues at coordinate 58,317 of NZ_JBJZOJ010000010.1, read as the reverse complement.
CGTCGGTGGCCGCGGCGACCCTGGTGTTCGCCCAGCTCTTCGGCCGCGACTTCGGGCTGATCAACTACCTGCTCGGGCTGGTGGGCGTAGACCCGGTCGACTGGCAGTCCGGCACCGTCGCCTCGCAGATCGCCGTGTCCACCATCGTCACCTGGCGCTGGACCGGCTACAACGCACTGATCTACCTGGCCGGCATGCAGTCCATCCCGAGCGACCTGTACGAGGCGGCCGAACTGGACGGTGCCTCCCGCTGGCGGCAGTTCCTGCACGTCACCCTGCCCGGGCTGCGGCCCACGGTGCTGTTCACGATCGTGGTGTCCACCATCGGCGCCACCCAGCTGTTCGGCGAGCCCCTGCTGTTCGAGGGCAGCGTCTCCGGCGGCATCTCGCACCAGTACCAGACCCTCGGGCTGTACATGTACGAACAGGGCTGGGGCTTCTTCCACCTCGGCCGCGCCGCCGCCACCGCGTGGGTGATGTTCCTGCTGATCGTCCTGCTGGTGCTGGGCAACACCCTCCTCGCGCGCCGCCGCAGCGGTAAGGAGACCGAGCGATGACCACACTTGCCGCGCCGCAGCCGACCGGCGAGACCGACGCGCCCCCGCGTCCGACCCGGCGCCCCCGCGGGGCGCGGGCCGGAGGCCAGCAGCACGGGGGCCGCGTCGCGTACGCCGTCCTGATCGCGGCGGCCCTGGTGTCCGCGTTCCCCTTCTACTGGACGATCGTGGCGGCCACGCGCTCCAACTCCGAGCTGGCGGCCAGTCCCCCGGCGATGCTGCCCGGCGGAAACCTGATGCACAACTTCCGCCAGGTACTCGAACAGGCCGACATCGGCAAGGCCCTGCTCAACTCGCTGATCGTCTCCGGCTCGGTGACGGTGGGTACGGTGCTGTGCTCCACCCTGGCCGGCTTCGCCTTCGCCAAGCTCCGCTTCAGGGGGCGCAACGCGCTGCTGGCCCTGACGATCGGCACCATGATGATCCCGCCGCAGCTCGGCGTGATCCCGCTGTTCATGCTGGTGGCCAAACTGCACTGGGTGAACCAGCTCCAGGCCGTCATCCTGCCCGGGCTCGTCTCCGCCTTCGGCGTCTTCTTCATGCGCCAGTACCTGGTGCAGGCGCTGCCCGACGAGCTGATCGAGGCGGGCCGGGTCGACGGCGCGTCGACCGCGCGGATCTTCTGGAGCATCGTCATCCCCGTGGCCCGCCCCGGAATGGCGGTGCTGGCGATCCTCACCTTCATGGCCTCGTGGAACGACTTCTTCTGGCCGATCATCGCCCTCACCTCGCAGGAGCCGACCGTGCAGGTGGCGCTGCGGCAGCTGGGCGGCGGCTACGTCCACGACCAGTCCGTCATCATGGCCGGCACGCTGCTCGGCACGCTGCCCGTGCTCGTCGTCTTCGGCCTGCTGGGCCGGCAGATCGTCGGCGGCATCATGCAGGGCGCCGTGAAGGGGTAGGCGCGGCCACCCGCCCGCCTCGATCGAGCACCACCACGACCCCGATCGAGCACGAGCCCGGCACCGCGCGCACCGCGACGGGCCGGGCAGGGCCGGCCGCCGGTCACCCGTCCGGGGCCCGGCGGTCGATCGGCCCGTCCCGCCCTGCCGTACCGCCGCCGTGCGGGCCCGGCTCCGGGGCAGCACCATCCGCCCACCCGGCATCCGGGACGCGACCGGCCGACCGCAGTCCCCCAGGGGCACGGGGCACGGAAGCGGCCCTGGCCACCACCTCCCGCAGCGATCACGACGGAGTTCCGATGACCACCACCGCCCCCCGCCCCGCGACCGCCTCGGGCCTCACCTTCCCACCGGCGTTCCGCTGGGGTGCCGCCACCGCCGCGTACCAGATCGAAGGCGCCGCCGACGAGGACGGCCGGACACCTTCCATCTGGGACACCTTCAGCAGGCGGCCGGGAGCCGTGCGCAACGGCGACACCGGGGACGTCGCCGCCGACCACTACCACCGCATGCGCGAGGACGTCGCGCTCATGGCCTCCCTCGGCCTGAAGGACTACCGCTTCTCCGTCTCCTGGCCCCGGGTGCAGCCCGCCGGCCGCGGCCCCGCTTCCGCCAAGGGCCTGGACTTCTACCGGGCGCTGGTCGACGAGCTCCTCGCCCAGGGCATCCGCCCCATGCTCACCCTCTACCACTGGGACCTTCCGCAGGAGCTGGAGGACGCCGGCGGCTGGCCCGAGCGCGACACCGCGTACCGCTTCGCCGACTACGCCGAGCTCGTCGCCGGGGCCCTCGGCGACCGCGTCCCGACCTGGACGACGCTGAACGAGCCCTGGTGCGCGGCCTTCCTGGGATACGCCGAGGGCGTCCACGCGCCGGGACGCACCGAACCGGCGTCGGCGCTGCGCGCGGCACACCACCTCAACCTGGCCCACGGCCTCGCGGTCGGCGCGCTGCGCGAGCTGACCGGCCCGGCGTCGGAGATCTCGCTCACGCTGAACCTCGCCGCGATCCGCCCGCTCAGCGACAGCCCCGCCGACGCCGAGGCGGCGCGGCGGATCGACGCGCTGGCCAACCGCGTCTTCCTGGACCCGGTGTTCCACGGGCGCTATCCCGAGGACCTCCGGGCGGACACCGCTCAGCTCACGGACTGGTCCTTCGTCCGGGACGGCGACCTGACGACCGTGTCCCGCCCCGTGGACAGCCTCGGCATCAACTACTACACCCCGACCGTCGTCGGCGCCGGCTCCCACCCGTTGCCCTCCCCGTGGCCCGCCGCCCAGGACCACGCCCGTTTCGCACCCGCCCCCGGGCCGCGCACCGCGATGGACTGGCCCGTGGACGCCGACGGCCTGTACGAGCTGCTGGTCAGGCTCCGGGACGAACTGCCCGGCACCGCGCTGCTCGTGACCGAGAACGGCGCCGCGTACGACGACTACGCCGACCCCGCCGGAGAGGTCCACGACCCCGAACGGATCACCTACCTCACCGCGCACCTCGGGGCGGTGCACCGGGCGCTCGCGGCCGGGGTGGACGTGCGCGGGTACTTCCTGTGGTCGCTGCTGGACAACTTCGAGTGGGCCTACGGCTACAGCAAGCGGTTCGGCATGGTGCACGTGGACTACGCCAGCCAGCGGCGCACGCCGAAGGACAGCGCCCTGTGGTACGCGAACGTCGTGGCCCGCGGCGGGCTCCCGCGGGGCTGACGCCCGTCGCCGGCGGCATGCGACGCCGGCCCGGACCGGTGGCGTGCGGGCCTGCGGCACAGCGCCACGGGTCCGGGCGGCACGGCGCCACGGGTCCGGGCGGCACGGCGTGCGGGGAAGGCCCGGGTGCGGCGGGAGACATCCGACGGAGAGCGCTCTCTGACCAGCCGCCCGGGCCCGTTCACCGGGGAGATACGCTGTTCCCGTACCCGAGAGGAGCGTTTCGTTGTCCGACCAGATCTCCGCGCGCCGTCCCACCCTGGAGGCCGTCGCGGCACGCGCCGGCGTGTCCCGGGCGACGGTCTCCCGGGTCGTCAACGGGGGCAGCGGTGTGCGCGAGCCACTGGTGGAGAAGGTGCGCCGCGCCGTCGAGGAGCTGGGGTACGTCCCGAACCAGGCGGCCCGCGCGCTGGTCACGCGCCGCACCGGGGCGGTCGCCGTCATCGCCGCCGAGCCGGAGACGACGGTCTTCACCAATCCCTTCTTCGCCCGGCAACTGCTCGGCATCAGCCGCGAGCTGGCCGGCCACGACCAGCAGCTGGTGCTGCTGCTGACGGAGGGGGCGGCCGACTACGACCGGGTGGGCCGCTACCTGGCCGGCGGTCACGTGGACGGCGCCGTGCTGTTCTCCCTGCACAACGACGACCCGCTGCCGGCCATCGTCCGCCAGGTGGGGATCCCGACCGTCTTCGGCGGCCGCCCCGGCTGGCCCGGAGCGGAGGCGGACCGCAGCATCCTGTACGTCGACTCGGACAACCGCGGCGGCGCCCGGGAGGCCGTGCGCCATCTGCTGTCGCTGGGGCGCTCCCGCATCGCCACCATCACCGGTCCGATGGACCAGACCGCGTCCGTCGACCGGCTGGACGGCTACCACGACATGCTCATGGACGCCCACCCCGAGCTCGTCGTCCAGGGTGACTTCTCGGAGGCGGGCGGCGCACGGGCGATGTCCGAGCTCCTGGACCGCGGGACCGAACCGGACGCGGTCTTCGTCGCGTCCGACCTGATGGCCGCGGGCGCGCTGCGCGTCCTTCGCGCCCGCGGACGCCGGGTGCCGGAGGACGTGGCCGTGGTCGGCTTCGACGACATGGCCGAGGTCGCCGAGCTGAGCGACCCGCCGTTGACCACGATCCGCCAGGACATAGAGGAGATGGGCCGGTTGATGGTGCGGCTGCTGCTGCGCAGCCTGGACCAGCGGACGCAGCCGGACGGTGCCGGCGGCCGCCCGCTGTCCTCGCTGATCATCCCGACCCGGCTGGTCCGCCGTACGTCGGCGTGAGCCGACTCCCCCACTGCGGCGCGGCCGGGCCGGACGCGCGGGTGCGGGGTTTCCAGCGGTGGGAGCCGAGGCGCCGCAGGTCGTCCGGGCGGCGGCGCTGCCTCAGTCGTCCAGCAGCCGGCGTCCTTCCCCCGCGGCGGCTCGTACCAGGACGTCGGCCAGCGCGGTGGGCTCGGAGAGCATCGGGAAGTGGCCGGTGTCCAACTCGAAGAAGGTGACCGCGGGCTCGGCGAGGTCGGCGAAGCGCGGATCACCGGTGGCGTACATGGCGCGGACGGCCGCCAGGGTGAGGCCGCCGGCCAGGCAGAGGACGCCGGTGGTGGGGATGTCCCGCCATGCGCCGGTGAGCGTGATCGGCTCGGTGAGCGTGCGTAGCGGATGCGGCCTGGCCAGCCGGCGGTGGCGCTGCCGCTCGGCCTCCGGCACGCGGTGGACCTCGTCGATACGGCTCGCCACGGGCAGGACGGCACCGTCGGCGCCGTCCAGCAGGTGCGGCATCAGGGTCACGGCGGACTCACCGGACTCGGGGGCGCCGGTGTCCACGAACACGATCCGCTCGACCCTGTCCGGCAGCCGGTCCGCAGCCGCGACCACGGGGAAGGCGGCGTAGCTGTGCGCCACCAGCACCACCGGCGTCCGCTGCGCCTCCAGCAGTTCGCGCAGGGCGTCCGCGTGCTCGGCCGCCCCGATGTCCGCGGGGTCCGCGTCGGTCCGGTGTTCGAGACCGGGCAGCGTGACCGCGATCGCCCGGTGTCCCCGGGAGGTCAGCCCCAGGGCCACGGCGTCCCAGGCCCACGCCCCCATCCACAGGCCGGGTACCAGTACAAACGTCGTCATGGAGACGGCTCCTTCGCTCGACTGCGCCTCGGGCAGGGAGCGTAGGTTCTCCCCTCGGGGGAGATTCCAGTGTCCGGGGGACCCGACGGGTGAGCGGGCGCCCGCGGTGGGGCGGGGCGGCAGCGCCCCACCGCGGGCGCCCGGTGCGTCCGGCCCCGGTGGCTCCGGGGCGCGACGCGGCACCCGCGGCACCGGTCCTGCGCCCCTGCCGGGGCGTCCGGGAGAGGGCGGTGCCGGAGGTGTCCGCCGTCCGGCGGGAACCGGTTCAGCGCTCCTCTCGCAGGCCCCAGGGGGAGCCGTACTCGGTCAGCAGGTCGAGGAAGGGGCGCGGCGGGAAGGCCTCGGGTCCGAGGACGCCCCGGCCCGACCATGCGCCGCGGGCCAGCAGCTCCAGGGCGACCACGGGGTTGACGGCGGTCTGCCAGACGACGGCCTGCGAGCCGTACTCGCGCATCGACCACTCGTTGTCGACGACGTGGTACAGGTACACCTCACGAGGCGCGCCCGCCCTGGTGCCCTTCACCCAGGTGCCGGCGCACGTCCTGCCGGTCATCCGGTCGCCGAGCGTGGACGGGTCGGGCAGGCAGGCTGCGACGACATCGCGCGGCGAGACGCGCACCGGACCGTCCGCGCCGGGCACGGTGACCGCGTCGGTGCGGTCCAGGCCCAGTTCGTGAAGGGTCTTCAGCTTTGCGATGAAGTCCTCGCCGAGGCCGTACTTGAAGGTGACGCGCCGCGCATCCACCCATCGGGGGATCAGCAGTACCTCCTCGTGCTCGACGTTGACGCACTCCACCGGGCCGATGCCCTCGGGGAAGTCGAACACCTCGGGCTCGCTGAACGGTGCCGTGGTGAACCAGCCGCGGTCCTTCTCGAAGACCACGGGCGGGTTGAGGCACTCCTCGATGGTGGTCCAGATGCTGAAGGACGGCGCGAAGTCGTACCCGGCGACGGTCAGGTCGGCACCGTCTCGCACGCCGATCTCCTCGATGTCGTCGAAGAGTTCGTCGGCGGCGTAGCGGGCGAAGACGTCGGACAGTCCCGGTTCGACGCCCATGCCCACCAACGCCAGCCGGCCGGCCTGCTCCCAGCGCTGCTCGAGCGCGAACTGCTCGTCGCCGAGCTTCACGCCGCACTGCTCGTAAGGGCTGAGGGCGTGCGGCGCCGACAGCGACATGGCCATGTCCATGTAGTCGGCGCCGGCGTCCAGGGCCGCCCCGAACAGCGGCATCACGAACCTGGGGTCGGTCGCGTTGAGCAGCACGTCGCAACGCAGCTCGGTGAGAACCCGCCGTACGGAGTCCCGGTCCGAGGCGTCCAGCCGCACCGCGCTGAACCGGTCGGCGTTCTCGCCCAGTGCGGCGACCGCGGCCTGGGCGCGCGCGAGGTCGTAGTCGGCCACCACCATGTGGGTGAGGAACTCCCGGCGAGCTGCGATCCGGGTGACGGCGGTCCCGACGCCACCCGCACCCACGAGAAGTACTCGCATGTCACACACCTTTCCTGCGGGAGGCACTCGCCCCCGGCGGCACCGATGGAACTGGACCGGACGAGACAAGGTCAACCCTGTTGGCATAAGGTGCCCGGTGGGGGCCGGGTCGGTGAGGATCGGTGAGGAGGCCGGGGCGTGGCGAAACAAGTGGTACCGGAGACGGCGCGCCGCAGGCGGCGGCCCACGCGAGGCGGCACCGTGCTGTCCGAGGAGATCATCGTGGGAACGGCGCTGCGCGTCCTGCGCGAGCACGGCAGCACCGGGCTCACGGCCCGCCGGCTGGGTGCGGCGCTGGGCGCCGACCCCAGCACGCTCTACCGCTACTTCGCCGGGATGGACGACCTGGTCCGGGCCATCGGGGACGAGCTGATGGGGCGGGCGCTGGAGAGCTGGAAGGCCACCGGCGACTGGCGGGAGGACCTGCGGGCCCTGGGCCTGGCCGTCCACGCGTCCTATCTCGCCCATCCGCAGGCCGCGGTACTCACCGCCAGCCGGGTCACGGGCCGGCCCCGGGAGATCGCGGTGGACGAGACGATCCTCGGCATCCTGCGCGCCGCGGGGCTGCCCGATACGGAGGCGGTCGCCGTCTACCACGCCTTCATCGATCAGAGCCTGGCATTCGCCGCACTGGACGCCGGCTCGCTGGCGCTGTCGGACACCGCCCGTACGGGGGACGAGAACATGTGGCAGTCCACGTACGCGCGGCTGCCGGCCTCCTCGCATCCGCACATCGCGGCGACGGCGCACCTGCTCAGCCGGCAGATGCCCCGCAGCGCCTATCCGGCGGTCCTGGAGATGCTGCTGGAGCACACCGCGGCACGGCTGAGCCGGTCCGGCCGGTGAGCCGGTCCGCCGACCGCAGCGGGCCCGCCGCCGCGCCTGCGACCCGGCGCGCCCCGGCGGGGCTCGGCGTCACGCCGCGGCGGCCGGTCCGCCGAGATGGGAGACCGCCGTCCGCCAGGCGGCCGTGACCGCGCCGTGGGCAGTCGCGGTGCGGGTGGCGCGGTCACCGCTGAGCAGCACCGGCCCACCGATGTGGACGTGCAGTGCGGGTCGGCGCAGCGGCGCGGTCGCGAGCCCCGCGAGCTGCTTCGCGGTGCTGCCGGAGGTGATACGGCGGGCCCCCGCCTGCCCGACGGGCACGACGGGTGCTCCGGTGCGCTCCGCCAGCCGGGCCAGACCGCTGCGGAAGGCCTCGGGCGCGGAGTCGGCGGCGTCGTCCCGACGCGGGAGGCGGCCTTCTCCGTAGAGCAGGACCTGCCGTCCGGCGTCCACGGCGGCCGCGGCCAGGTCGAGGCAACGGGCAGCGCGTGCGTCACCGCGGTGGACGGGGATGTGTCCCTCGCGGGCGAGCGCGCGGCCGAGCAGCGGGATACGCCACAGACCTGCGGCCGCCATGACGACCGGCTCGGTGCCGAGGCGGTGCAGGGCGGCGAGGACGACGGCCGGGTCGGCGAGCGAGGTGTGGTTGGCGACGATGATGCTGCCGGCGGCGGGGGCGGTACCGGTGTCGGTGGTGACGGTGAGTCGGCCCAGGGTCGGCAGCAGAGCGTGGGCGAGGCGGCTGAGCATGAGGTCTCCCGGTCGCGGGCGGTGACGATCTCCGTCCTGGCGGCCTCCATGGTGTACGGCCGGACGCGACCTGGCCTGAGCGCTCGTACTCAGTTTCGGTGGCTGCGGATACCCGGGGCGGATCAGCGGGTGGAGGGGTAGGTGGTCCAGGTGTAGCCGGGGTGGGCCGCGCCGTAGGCGGCGTTGGTCACGGCGCGGCTGGTGGTGCCCGGCTCGAAGCCGGTGGTGCCGGTCCACAGGTAGTTGCGGTTGGGGTTAGTGGAGCCGTGCACCGAGCAGTGGTAGGCGTCGCAGACGGTGAACCGCTCGCCCGCGATCATGCCCGCCGGGAGGGGGGACGGGACCTGCCCGGGCCGCAGAGGCCCCGGTTCGGGCAACGAGCGGTGGCCGTGTGCCGTCTGTGCCCTGAGGCGGGCTTCTATGCTGTGCCGTGCGGTGCGGGTCTGTTCGCCCCCTCCCAGCTGGTCGGTCATGCCGCACACCGACAACCACCGGTCCGACGTCGCCGCCCCGGCGCAGCGTGCCGGCACGTGCCGGGGCAGGCGGTCGCGCCGCGCTTCGGCTGCGGGTGGGCCGGGGAGACGTGGACGGAACGGCACACGGTGGCACGCGGTCGGCGCCGGCGCCGGACGAGTGGCAGGGGTGGACGTGTCGGGTCGCAGGAATCATCGTGTCGCCGTGCTCGTGCTGGAAGGGGCCAAGCCCCTCGACGTGGGCATTCCCGCGCAGGTGTTCTCCAACCGGCCGAGCATGCCCTACGAGGTGCGGATGTGCGGCGCCGCCCCCGGGTTGGTGTCGGGCGGGGACGGGCTGTCGTACCACGTGGCCGACGGGCTCGAAGCCCTGCAGCACGCCGACACGGTCTTCGTCCCCGGATACCGGGACCCGGCCGGCACCCGCCCGCCGGCCACGGTCGTCGACGCGCTGACGGCCGCCCACGAGCGGGGCACGCGGCTCGCGGCCATCTCCACCGGGGCCTTCACCCTGGCGGCGACCGGGCTGCTGGACGGCAAGCGGGCGACGACCCACTGGCACTACACCACCAGACTCGCCGAACGGCATCCGCGCGTCCGGGTGGACGGCAACGTGCTGTTCGTGGACGAGGGCGATGTGCTCACCTCGGCGGGTGCGGCCTCCGGCATCGACCTGTGCCTGCACCTGGTGCGCCGCGACCACGGGGTCGGACTCTCCCACCACGTGGCGCGGCGGCTGGTGGCGGCGCCGTACCGCAGCGGCGGGCAGGCCCAGTACGTTCCCCGCAGCGTGCCCGAACCGCTCGGCGACCTGTTCGCCGGCACGCGGGAGTGGGCGCTGGAGCACCTCGGGGAGCGGTTGACGCTGAGGACGCTCGCCCGGCACGCCCGGGTCTCCGAGCGGACGTTCTCCCGGCGCTTCGCCGAGGACACCGGCTACACGCCGATGCAGTGGGTGCTGCGCGCCCGCGTGGACCTGGCCCGTGAACTGCTGGAGCGCAGCGACCTGGGCGTGGAGCAGATCGCCGACCGCGTCGGACTCGGCACCGGGGCGAACCTGCGCGGCCACTTCCACCGCATCCTGGGCACCTCGCCCGCGGAGTACCGCCACACCTTCGCCGACTGACCTTGGCGCGATCCTTGCGGACCGTGGCGAAACAACTGGCGTCATCCTTGCGCAGCATGGCATTCCAGCCACTGCCCTCGCCGGGGGCACGCCCGGACCATGGACGGCGGACGCAAGGAACGGAAGGGGGAACCTCCGTGAACGCCGGTCCGCTCTGGCGGCGAACCGGCTCCCCGCCCTGCTCCGCGGGGGCTTCGCTTCTCCCCCGCAGGCGGGAGGTACCCCCGCCCCGGCCCGAAGGCCGGGCTATCCACGAAGGAGACCACCGATGACCCGCATCGCCGTCAACGGATTCGGCCGCATCGGCCGCAACACACTGCGCGCCCTCCTCGAACGCGGCAGCGACCTGGAGGTGGTCGCCGTCAACGACCTCACCGCGCCCGCGACGCTGGCCCACCTCTTCAAGTACGACAGCTCCGCGGGCCGCGTCGGCTACCCCGTGGAGGCGGACGGCACCGACCTGGTGGTGGACGGGCGCCGGATCGCGGTGCTGGCCGAGCGGGACCCCGCCGACCTGCCGTGGGCCGAGCTGGGCGTGGACGTCGTCCTGGAGTCGACCGGGCGTTTCACCTCGGCCGACGCCGCTCGCGCCCATCTCCGCGCCGGCGCCCGGCGGGTGCTGGTGAGCGCCCCCTCCGCCGGCGCCGACGTCACCCTGGCCTACGGGGTGAACACGGAGGCCTACGACCCGGCCGGACACGTCGTCGTCTCCAACGCCTCCTGCACGACGAACGCTCTGGCCCCGCTGGCCTCCGTGCTGGACGATCTGGCCGGCATCGAGCACGGGTTCATGACCACGGTGCACGCCTACACGCAGGAGCAGAACCTGCAGGACGGTCCGCACCGCGACCTGCGCCGCGCCCGCGCGGCGGGGGTGAACATCGTCCCCACGACCACCGGGGCCGCCAAGGCCATCGGCCTGGTGCTCCCCCGGCTCGACGGCCGGCTGTCGGGCGACTCGATCCGGGTGCCGGTGCCGGTGGGCTCGCTGGTCGAGCTGAACACGACGGTCTCGCGCGAGGTCACCCGGGACGAGGTGCTCGCGGCCTACCGTGCCGCGGCCGACGGACGGTTGAAGGGGATCCTCGAGTACGCCGACGAGCCCCTGGTGTCGACCGACATCACCGGCCGGCCGGCGTCCTCCGTCTTCGACGCGGCCCTCACCCGGGTCGACGGCAGGCACGTGAAGGTGGTGGCCTGGTACGACAACGAATGGGGCTTCTCCCACCGCGTCGTCGACACCCTGGAACTGCTCGCCCGGGCCTGAGTCAGGGGCCCGGTGCGGCCCTCGGCCCGGCCCGGAAGGCGGGGTGCGGCCCCGGCCGGGCCGGCGGTCCGCCCGCGGGCCCGCCGTCGGCCGGGGGAAGGTGTCGCCGGGCGGGGGAGGCCGGCGAGCCCGGTCGGTGACGCCCTCGTCCTCCCGCTGGTCGACAAGGCGGTCCCGGAGTGGCAGGCCACCCGGCCGCCGGGGCAATGGGGGCGCACGACGCCACGTTGGGCCGCCGGCGTGCTCCCCGTGCCCGGCTGTACCGGGCGTTTCCGCGAGCGGCGCCGGGTATCTCCCCCGCAGTGCCCACGGCGGCCGGACGGGACGGCGCCCGACCGCCCTCCCGGGAGGTGGAGGAGACATGACCGACCCCAGCGGCCTGGAGCCCGTCGCGACGTTCTGCGGGAACTGCGACTGCGGTTGCCCCCGGCTGTACGTCGACGCCGACGCCCCGGCGGAGCGCAGGATCGTACTGACCGACGACTTCGGGCAGCGCGTGCAGATGAGCGCCGACCAGTTCTCCTCGCTCGTCGTCGACGCGAAGGCCGGCAGGCTCGACGGCGTCGCGCTGCCCTGACGCCCGTTCGCCCGAGGACGGACCGCGGATCGGAGCCAACGGGCCTCCCGCTGCCTGCGGGGAGGCGGGTGCCGGGCAGCGGCGTCAAGAAGAGGGGGTGGGGACGTGCGACCGGGTGACGCACACATGCACGGAACGATGACCATGCCGTGGCTGCCGGACTGGCTGCGGATCGTCTGGGCGGTGGCGTACGGGGGCGTGGTGGTGCTGCATCTGCGGCATGCGCGGACCATGGCCGGACAGCACCGCTGGTGGCATGCCGGACACACCGGCATGGCGCTGGGAATGCTGCTGATGTACCTGTTCCCGCGCGGCGGCCACGAGGGTCCGTACCGGGCGGGCGCGGTGCTGTTCGGGGCTCTGGCCGCGGCGGCCTTCGCCGTCGCGGTGGCCGGACGGCGCGGCGGCGGAGCGTTCACCGCGGCCTGGGCGGCTTCGGCGGTGGACATGGCGGCCATGGCGTTCATGCTGCTGCCGGCCGGCTCGCGGCCGCCCGCGATCAGCGCGGCGTTCGTGGTCTGGCTGGTCGGCGAGTCGGTCGTCTGGCTGTCCGGAGTGGGGACGCGGGCGCCCGCCGCGGCGCCGGCCGCCGAGGCCGCGGTGATCCCCGTGCCCGCTGGTGGGATGCCTGCGGGCAGCGCGGCGGGCGCCGCTGCCGGGGCGGGCAGACCGATGCCGTCGGGCAGGCCGGTGCAGTCGGGCGGGCCGGTGCAGTCGGGCGGGCCGGGGGCGGCCGTTCGGCCGGCGGGCCGCGCGTCGGCGCATCACGCACTCGGCGTCCGGGTCAGCCTGGCCGTGATGGCCGTGGGAATGGCCTACATGCTGGCCGTGATGTGACACCGGCGGGGTCCTCGGCATCCGGACCGCTCCTCCCGGCCCGGTCGGGCGGGAGCACGGCCGCGGCGTCCGGAGCGGCTACCGTGCCAGGGCGGCCGCGCCGGCGTTCAGGGGCTGCGGAGGGCCGAACCGGACGGGGACTCCGGGCGCGTACAGGACGCTGGCGGGTGCTCCGCGGACCGGGGTGAGCCCGGCGGCGGCGACAAGGGACTCGTCGAGGCCGAGCAGCGCGCAGCGTCGGAACGTCCACGCGGGGTGGCGCTGCGGCATGTGGTAGGTGGTGCCGCGTACACGGGCGTGCAGGCCCCAGCGGTTGGTGAGGAACTGCTCGAGCGGGCTCGGGGTCGCGGGCGTGTCGTCGACGTCGATCCAGACCCGGGCCGCCGGCCGGGCACCCCGCCGCCCGCGGACCCGGTAGATGAGCCGGTGGTCGAACCACCGCCGGGAGATGGCGGACCAGCGGTAGGGCAGCCCGAGGCCGGCGCGGGCGGCGAGTACGGGCAGCAGCCGGTCGCAGTCCAGCGAGCGGAACACCACCGCGCGGCGCCCCTGGCGGTCCCTGCTGTACAGGCGGACGTTGACCTCGTTGAACTCGCCCAGATAGGGCAGGGCCGGGGTGGGACCGAGGCTGAGGTGCTGCATGCGGAAGAAGACGAGGCCCACGTACGCCCGCCCGTGGTGGAGGTCGGGCGCGGTGCCCGCCGGCAGCAGGCGAGCCACCTCGAACGGGTCCGCCTGCCAGTGCAGGAAGACCAGGTCGCGCCAGTACTGCCGGGTCACCGCCCGGCGCACCGGGCGGGGCGGCGGGACCGGTGTGACGTCCTCCGCGGCACCGGTCGTCCGCCCGGAGGCGCGCCCGGGCCCGCGTCCCGGGCCCGCGTCCTCAGCCACGACGGTCCGTCCCGGACCGCGCCAGGTCGTCGACGATGCGGTCGACGGCCTCTTCGACCGTGTTCCCCCGCGGAAACCTCGGCGGGGTTCCGGCGACGGCGCGTGCGGCGAAGCCGGACTCCGTGTGCGGCAGTCGGATGTCCAGTACGGCCGGTCCGGTCCGCCGCCGCTCCCGGCGGACCGCGGCCAGCCAGGCCGCCAGGGCCGTCTTCGCCGCCGCGTAGTCCGCCATGCCCACCGGAGCGGCGTCGACGACGACCCCGGTGACCCCCGCGACGGCGCCGGACGGCGCGACGGCGCGCAGTCCGGCACGCAGGAAGGCCATCGGGGCGAGGGAGTTGACCGCGAAGAGATGTTCGGCGACGGTGTCGCTCGTGTCCGAGGCCGGACCGAAGGCGGGGACGCCGACACACACGACGACGGCGTCGAGGCCTCGCAGGGCGGAAGCGGCACGCGGAACGGTGTCGGCGCAGCAATCCAGGTCGTAGGCGTCGAAGCGGAACGCCGGAGCGTCGCCGCACGCCTTGGCGGCGCGCTCCAGGGCGGCCGGGTCGCGGCCCGCGACGGCGACGCGGGCTCCGAGCCCGTGCAACCTCTCGGCGAGCGCGCCGCCGATCGCACCGGTGGCGCCCGGCACCAGGATGCGTGCGCCGTCGATGTCCATTCCGGACCTCCTGTCCGTGGGATGCGATGCGGGGAGCCGCCGGGGGGATACGCAGGCACCGGGTCGAGCGGCGCCCGGCGGGCGGGCGGCGGCCGCCGGTGTCACTCGGGCCGCCCGGTCAGCGGCCGGGGCGCGGCCGCACCGGGCCCGGCCGCACCGGGCCCGGCCGCACTGGGCGCGGCGGCCAGCTCGCGCCGCCTGTCGCGGTCGCGGGCGGCCAGCGACTCGCGGGCCGCCTCGCGGGGGTGGCGGCGACGCCAGTACGGGTTGTCGTGCGGCAGCTTGCTCGACACCCGCCCGTACATGCCGAAGGTGAGCAGCAGGAGCGCCATGACGAAGGTGAAGATGACGTTGGTCATGCCGAAGTCGAAGATGTTGGCCGACCGGTCGAGGATGAACAGGTGCCCGTAACCGCTGATCAGGAACAGGGCTCCGACGGTCAGGTTCAGGGTCGAGGCGAAGTTGCCGCCGATGGCGGCGCCGACGAGGAGCAGGAGCCCGAAGACGACCGAGATCAGACTCAGCAGGCCGTTGGTGGACATCCCGGCGATCCGGGTGCCGTCGGTGTCGAAGGGGCTGAGCTCGTCCGCGAATCCCAGGCAGCCGAACACCAGCAGGATCAGCCCGCACAGTCCGGCACCGTAGCGGTAGACCGCGGCCAGTCGGTGGTCGACGGGAAGCTCGTCGCGCAGCTTCATGGCTCTCTCCTCTCGATGGTGGGGCGGCGATCCTCGATCGGACCGGAGCCTCACCCGGTTTGCTCCCTTTTCTCCGCACAGGCGGAGAAAGGTTGCATCGTTTTCGCGCGACTTCCGTCTTCGCGTGACCCCCTCCCTTCCGGTTCCGGACACCTCGCGCCCGTTCGGACCGGGCGCCGCCTGCATCCGCAGTCCGGCCGAGCGGGGAAGACGGTTGCGAGAGAGCGCGCGGCGCCGCGGGCACCGGGCCGGGGCCGCACTCGCACGGAGAGGATGTTTCGGTGTCATGAACCGACCACCTGCCACCCCCGCCACGGCTGCGCCGCGCGCACCCGTGACCCCTCGGGCGCCGAAGCGCCCTCGGCCGGAGCCGCCGAGATGGACGTGACCGCCGCGGGTGGGCACGAGGTGGGCGTGACCACCGGTGTCCTCGCCCGCAGGCTCGGCGTCTCCCCCACGACGCTGCGGTCCTGGGACCGGCGCTACGGGCTGGGCCCGGCCGCCCGGGTCCGGGGCCGCCACCGGCGCTGGACTCCGGCGGACGTCGCGATGGTGCGGGAGATGTGCCGGCTCACCGCGGCGGGCGTCCCCCCGGCCGAGGCCGCCCGCGCCGCCAAGCAGCAGATCCCCGGCGGCGTGATCGGCGGCCCGATCGGCGGCGGGCCGCCCGTCGAGTCCGGCCCGGCGGGACCCGAGCGGGCGGCGGCCCACCGCTCGGCGCGGCCGGCGCCGACCGCGCCGACCGCGCCGCCCGCTCCGACCGGGCGCCGTTCGCACTCGGGCAGCGGCCTGCCCCTGGGGGACGTGCGCAGGGAGGGGCGCGGGCTCGCCCGCGCGGCCGTCCGGATGGACGGCGCCGCCGTACAGGAGCAGGTGACGGCGGCGATCGCCGCGTACGGGTTGATCGACGCCTGGGAGACCGTGCTGGCTCCGACCCTGCGGGCGGTCGGACGCAAGTGGGAGTCGACCGAGGACCGGTACGTGGAGGTCGAGCACCTGCTGTCCTGGCACATCTCGGCCGCGCTGCGTCATGTCTACGTCGAGTCCTCGCTGCGCCGGGGGGCGCTGGAAACCCCGCCGGTTCTGATCGCCTGCCTCCCCGGCGAGCAGCACAGCCTGCCCCTGGAAGCCCTCGCGGCCGAGCTCTCCACCCGCGGCCTGCCGGTGTCGATGCTGGGCGCCTGCGTGCCCGCCGAGGCCCTGATCGCCGCGGTGGGGCGCATCGGGCCGGAGGCGGTCGTGCTGTGGTCGCAGTCCAGATCCACCGCGGACGTCGCCCTGGCACGCCACCTGTCCGAGACGCAGTGGGGTGTGCGCGGGGCGCGCACGCACTGCCGGGTGCTGCTGGGCGGCCCCGGCTGGGGGCTTCGCACGGCACCGCGCCTGCTGCGGCCGCGCGGGCTGCGGGAGGCGGTCGCGATGGCGTCGGGAGCCGGCGACGCCCGCCACACCGCGGGGGAGGCGGTGGACACGGGAGGGTGAACGCGCACCGCGCCGGCGGGCGCGAGGAACGGCCCCACCGCGTCGTGGTGCCGAAGCGCTCCCGCGTGAGGCCTCACGCGGAACGGGCGACCTGCTTCTCCTCCAGGCAGCGGCCGAGCCGGTGCAGTCCCCGGCGGGCGTGGCTCTTGACGGTGCCGAGCGGCCATCCGGTCACACGGGAGATCTGCGTCTGTGTCAGGTCGTCGTAGAAGGTGAGGCTGAGGACGCGGCGCTGCGCCTCGGGAAGCGTCGCCATCGCCTGCCGGATCACGACCCGGTCGAGGACGCCCTGCTGCTCCGAGGTCTGCTGCCGGGCGCCGAGCACGAGGACGGCTCCGGCGGCGGCCACCAGCTCACCGCGCCTGGTGCGGGCGGACAGCGCGTCCGCCACCTTGCGGCGGGTGATACCGACGAGCCACGCGGACAGCGCCCCGCGCGCCGGGTCGAAGCCCGCGCGGCCGCGCCAAGCGGCCAGGAACACGTTCTGTGCGACGTCCTCCGCCTCGCCGGCGTCCCCGAGCGAGCGCCGGGCCAGCGCGTAGACCAGGGGTTTCCAGGCCCGGTGGACGTCCGCCAGCGCGGTTTCGTCACCCCGGGCGAAACGGGCGGCGAGTTCCTCGGCGGCGCGCGGATCGATCCGCGCCGGCTTCGGGACGGTCGGGCCGGCGGTGTCGGGGCGGGTTGTGTGCGGTGCGGTCATGGCTGCCATTCCCGGGTCGGGCGAACGGTCCCGCGCCATACGCGGGGCCGGCGGACGCATCGGGCGCCACCGCCTCCACCACCGTCACGCGAAACGATGCAGTGCTACAACTCGCATCGTCCTTGCATCGTTTTCTGCATCCGCCTCGCCGGGTCCCCGGGAAGGGAGGGCGTGGCCCGGCCCGGCTGCTCCCCGGCCCGGCGGACACCACAGTCCCACCTGACCCGGGAGGCACCGTGCACGACTCGACCGACACACCCCGCTCAGCGCAGACCGGCCACCGGGCTCCGCGGACCCACCTGACCCTGACGGTGGTCCTCTTCGTCAGCGGCGCGGAGGCGCTGCCGCTCAGGGCCCGTTTCGCCTACGACACCGCCGATCCGCTCGCGATCCGCATGGGTTTCCTCGACGCCCCCGACGAGGTGCGGCCCTGGGCCTTCTCCCGCGACCTGCTGTACACCGGGTTGCGGACCCGGGCCGGCGAGCACGCCGTACAGGTGTGGCCGCCGTGCAGGTGCCACTCCACCACGATGGTCCGCATCGTGCTGCGCGGCGGAGGGGCGGCTGCGGTGCTGTACGTTCCCGCCGCCGAGCTGAAGAGCTGGCTGGAGGAGACCTTCGCCCTGGTGCCCGTCGGCGAGGAGGGCGCGCACCTGCGCCTCGACGAGTCGCTGGAGGAGCTGCTGCGGCAGCGGTGACCCCGGGCCTCCGCTCTCCGGGCCGCCCTCGTCCGCCACGCCCGGTGCGGGGCCGGGGCGGCCGGGGTGCGGGGCGGCCGGGTGCGGGACGGCCGGGTGCGGGGCGGCCTGGGTGGGGCGGCCGGGTGCGGGGCGCCGCAGTCGGCCGAGGGCGGCCGACCGGCGACCGCGTCCCGCCGCGCGAGGGTGACGCGCGCGAAGATCACTCGTTTGACCTACGGAGCGATCACCGCCGTCGTCCCCCCACCCACCCGGAAGAGCGAAACGATCATGCAGATGCGCCGGCCGCCGTCCACCGCCCCCGGCTCGGGCATGCTCGACCTGGAGCACGCGGAGTCCGCGCTGCTGGAGCACTACGTCCGGCTGGTGCGACTCGTCCACCTGACACTGCCCGTCTCCCTCGGCCAGCACCGGCGCGTCCTGACCGCACACGGCATCGTGCAGGGCGCGCTGCCCCGCCGCGACCTCCGCGTACCGTGGCCCCGCCACGACTCCGGCCCCGAGGACGGCGGGGCGTACGGCGTACTGCGGCTCAGGGTGCTGCGGCGCGCGGCCCTGGCCTGCGGCCACCGGTCGGGGCTGCCCGCCCTGTTCCCCCGGTGGCGCGCCCTGCGCCGCGGCCGGCTTCCGTCGGTGTGGGGGCTGCGCGTGTTCCCGCAGGTCGGAGGTGCGGACGAGCTGGTGCTGGACCGCGAGCTGGGCCGCAGCACCTGGCCGGTCCGGGCGGCCTTCGCCCTGTTGTCCCTGGAGGACCTGCCTGCGGTCGAGGCCGGTGAGGTACTCCGGGCGATCGGGGTTCGGGACGTCGCGGGGGCGCTGACCGCGGCGCGCGCGCTGATCGCCGGGAACGGGCGGGCCCGGGACGCCCCGAAGGCGGCGCCGGCACGCGCGGGTTCCCCGGCGCTCGGCGGGCCCGACCCCTGCCTGCTGCACGCCCGGCCCACCGATCTGCTGCGCCGCCGCCACCGGGTGCGCACGGCGGCCGCGGCCCTGGTGCTGGTCCTGGCCGGCCTCGCCGGCGCGGCCGGCGCGGCACTGCCGCACGGTGCGGGGTCCGGCACGCAGGATGCCCGCCCGGCGTCCCGGACCGCCGGTGCCGCGCGGCAGCAACTGCTGCGCTCGCCCGCCGACGCGTGGACGCACACCGCCCAGCTCGACTTCGCCGTCTGGCCCGCGCGCGGGCGGCGCACCGGGGACCGGGCGCTGCTGGCCCGAGCGGTACGGGCCTGGACCGATCCGTCGTGGCGGGGACACCGATCGGTGGCACCGGGTGCCGCACACCACGGGACGGGGTCGGCATCCCGCCTGCTCTTCGCGGACGACGTCGACGGCCGCGCGGTGGTCGTGCTGCAGGACGGTGTGCAGACCGTGCGCTACAGCGAGCCCCTGCACGGCGGCACGCCCGAGGTGGCCGTCGCCCGGACCGAGGGCGCGGACATCACCACCGCGGCAGCGGTCGTGGTGTCCCGCTCCGCCGGAGCCGAGCGGTTGCTGCTGGCCCCGTGGATCGCGGAGGCGGGCATCCGCGACCTGCTCGCGCCGGACCGCCTCCCCCGCCGGCTCGACCGCGCCGACGACGGCGTCACCGCACCGATCGCCGTGCCCCCGGCCGGCGGCTCCTGCCGGACGCTGCCGGTCGTCCAGTTGCGCTCCTCCCCACGGGTCGCGGAGAACCACGCATTCCTGCTCGCCGATCTCGGCGAACTCGTACCGGCACATCTGACGTACATGCCCGCGCCCCGCCCCGGGGTGCGCCCGCGATCACCGAGGGAGGCGACGGGGCAGCGCGGTCTGCTCGCCTGGGCGGAGTCCGCCTGCCGGTTGAACGTGCTGCGCGGACAGGGGGTGCGGAGCGTGAACCACTGGGTGTTCGCCGAGCAGGCGCTGCCCGAGGGGGCCGGATCCGCCACCTGGGTCTGCGCCCGCGCGGACACCTGGCGCGGAACGGGCAGTGTGGAGTACCTGTTCGTGCCGCCGGGTCGCGTTCCCGCGCGGCTCACCGGGCGGCGGCGGGACACGGCGCAGTGCAGCCGTTTCGGGCAGAACGTGATGGCTCACACGGTGTGGCGCGGTCCGTCGGGAGACCCTTACCTGCTCGCGGCGGGCAGCCGCAGGGTGGCTCGCATCGAGGTGTCCGCTCCCGTGCGGGCGACCGCCGAGGGCCGGTTCCTGGCCGTCCGGGCGGACCGCCCCGGTGCGGTCCGGGTCACCGGTTGGCTGGCGGACGGCGAACGGGCCGGATCGGGCGGGTGAGGCGTCGGCCGCCCCACCGCTGCCGACGAGGCGGCCGGGACGGCGCGCCGCATCAGCCGGCCGGAGCCTGGCCGCCGCGCCCCCTGCCGCTGTTCGCCCTTGCGCGCGGCAGGGGTACGGTCCCGGTCGGCCGCAGTGCCGACCGGCCGCGGGACCGACCGGCCGCTGCGCGCACCCGGCGCACGACGGCGTCGCGCTCCGTCAGTCGGGGCGGTGGAAGTAGTGCCCCTTGTCGAGGTCCTCCACCAGGGTCGGACCCGTCGGCTCCCAGCCCAGCAGTTCGCGGGTCAGGGTGGACGACACCGGGCTGTCCAGGCCGAGCAAGCCGCTGAGCCAGGTGAAGTGCTCGGCTGCGGCCTCCGGGGCCACCGCCGTGACCGGGACGTTCAGCCCGCGGCCGATCGCCTCGGCGATCTCGCGGATCGGCACCCCCTCCTCCGCGACACCGTGCAGCACCGAGCCTGCGGGCGCCCGCTCGACCGCCAGCCGGAACAGGCGGGCCGCGTCGAGGCGGTGCACGGCCGGCCAGCGGTTGGCGCCGTCACCCAGGTAGCCGGAGACGCCCGTGGCGCGCGCCACGGCGACCAGGGCCGCCATGAATCCGTGGTCGCCGTCGCCGTGGCAGGTCGGCGACAGCCGCACCACCGAGGAGCACACCCCGCGGTCGGCCAGGTCGAGGGCTGCCACGGAGGTGGCGGCACGGACGGACATCGGCGAGTCGTCGATGGCGGGCAGGTCCTGCTCGGTCGCCGTCCGTCCGAGCAGGAGTCCCATGACCCCGGAGGCCAGGACGAAGGGGCGGTCGGTACCGGCCAGGGCCTCGCCGAAGGTGTCGACGGCGCGGCGGTCGGCCTCTGCGGCGCCGCGGAAGTCACCGCTGAAGGCGATGTCGTGCTTGAACGCGAGGTGGATCACCCCGTCCGAGGAAGCGGCGGTGGTCCCGAGGACGTCGAGGTCGTCGACGGTGCCCCGGACGACCTCGGCCCCGGCGTCGGCGAGAGCGGCCGCGGAGGTCTCGGATCGGGCGAGTCCGACCACCCGGTGTCCCGAGTCGATGAGGTCGGGTACGACGGCGGATCCGAGCCAGCCGGAAGCACCGGTCACGAAGATGCGCATGGGAGAGCCCCAAACATTGATGTCAGTTCCTGTCATCAACGCTAGCAGGTGATGACAGGCACTGCCATCACGTAGGATCTGCGCCATGGGCAGATGGGAGCCGAACGCGCGCGGGCGCCTGGCACGGGCGGCACTGGAGCTCTACAGCGAGCGCGGGTACGAGCAGACGACGGTGGCGGAGATCGCCAAACGGGCGGGCCTGACCGAACGGACCTATTTCCGGCACTTCGCGGACAAGCGCGAGGTGTTGTTCGACGGATCGCACTCCCTGCAGGCGCTGCTGGTGGCCGCGGTCGCCGAGGCCCCGGCGTCCGCGGCGCCGATCGACGCCGTGGCGGCGGGGCTCGATGCGCTGGCCGGGGCGTTCGCGGACCGCCACGAGCACGCCCGCCGCCGGCAGGCCGTCGTCGCGGCGAACCCGGAACTCCGGGAACGGGAGCTGATCAAACTCGCCTCGATGTCGGCTGCACTCGCGGACGCACTGCGCCGCCGCGGCACCGCCGAACCCGCCGCCAGCCTGGCGGCGGAGGCGGGTGTCGCCGTGTTCAGGGTCGGATTCGAGATCTGGGTGGCGTCCGCCGAGGCGTGCGACATGGCGCAGGTGCTGCGGGACGGGCTGGAGGAGTTGAGGGCCGTGACCGCGCACGGCCGGGCGGGTGCGGCCCGCGCCTGACAGCGAGGATGTACGTGAGCGTTCTCCGGCGGGGTCTGACCCAACGCCTGACTGACTCAGGGTCCTGAACGGGATCTTTCGGCTCTGTCCGGGGGACGCTCGCTCCGGCGAGGGCGTCCGGGTCCTGTCCGAGGGTGCCCGGGCCGAGCGGGCCGGGGAGGGCGACCAGGCGGCGAGCCCGTCGACCGCTCCCCCGCAGCAGCGTGACCGGGCGGTCCCCTGCAGGGACGGTCAGGAGGTGGCCGCCTTGCGTTCGGTCTCGGTGAGGGGCGGGCCCTGCAGGTACGCCCGCCTCGGTCCGAACAGCATGGGAACGAGCATGTCGGGTGAGAACAGCCGGGCGGCCGGCTTCTCCAGGCTCATCACGTCCAGCAGGGCTCCCAGGGCACGGGGGTTGCGGGCGCCCGTCGCCACCGCGCGGTCGACGTAGCGGGAGAGCAGGCGTTCCACGACCGTGGGAGGGGTGTCGCAGGCGCCGGGGTAGAACGCGTCCTGGCCGACGGCCAGGTCCCAGGCGGCGCCGACCGGCCGTGCGACCGCGCGCTGGACACGGCGTGCGGCGCCCGTGGCCGTCGGGCCGGTACGGCGCAGGGCGTCCCGGGCGGCCAGGGCGCACTGGGCGGAGACGGTGAGGCCGTGGCCGTAGACGGGGTTGTATCCGGCGACGGCGTCGCCGAGGACCGCGAAGCCTTCGGGCCAGCGTGCGACCCGCTCGTAGTAGCGGCGCCGGTTGCCGGTGGCCCGGGTGGTGGCGACGTCCCCGAGCGGGACGGCGCCCTGGATGAGTTCGCCGATGACCGGGTCGTCCAGTCCGAGGGCGAACTCGGTGAACGCTTCGGGGTCGCCGCTGGGCTCACCGCCGCGGGTACCCGACAGGGTGACGATCCAGCGGTCGCCCTCGACGGGGAGGACGATACCGCCGCGCCCGGGCGCCTTGGCGGGGTTCGCCTGCACGTTGACCAGGGGGAAGCCGATGCCGCGGGTGGCGGCGGGGGCCCGGAAGATCCGGGTGGCGTAGGCGACGCCGGCGTTGACCTCGCGTTCGGTGACGACGGGCAGGCCCAGTTCGGCGAGCCAGCGGGGCGCCCGCGAACCGCGTCCGGAGGCGTCGACGACCAGATCGGCACTCAGGGCGGCGACCTCGCCGTCGGCGGTGCGCAGCCGCACCCCGGTGACGCGGGAGGCGTCACCCGTGAGGTCGAGGACGGTGACCTCCTCTCGGAGCGTGATGCGCTGGTCCGCCAGGACCCGGTCGCGCAGCACGTGGTCGAGCAGGTCCCGGGAGCACACCAGGTTGCGGTGGCGGGTGGCGGTGAAGCGGCGGAACCAGACCTCGCTGGGCGCCCGGGAGACCATGTCGCCCATGATGTGGACCAGGCGCGCGCCGCGGGAGACGATCTCGTCGACCACTCCGGGCAGCAGTGCGTCGAAGGCCCGCACTCCGCCGCTCCACACCAGGTGGGCGTGGCGGGCCTGGGGGACGCCGCGGCGCGGCCCGGGGCCGTCCGGCAGCCGGTCCCGTTCGACCACGGTGACGTCGGCGAACTCGGTGAGCGCGGCGGCGGCGAGGAGGCCGCTGGCACCGGCGCCTATGACGAGGGCCGTCGGGCGGCCGGCGGTGGCTGTCTCAGGCATGGTTCAGGCTTTCTGTACGGGTGGCCCGCCGGTGGACGCACTCGACGGTCCGAGGATGGTGCAGGGCGTGGGAGATGGCCGGGATGTGGTCGTTCACCGCCGTGCCGAGCTGCGTGGCACGGGTACGCTCCGGAACCGGGCTGCCCGTCCGGTAGGCGTCGATGGCGGCACGCACGGCGACGGCTCCGGCCAGGCCCGGTGCGAGGTGGTCGCCGTGGGCGGTGCGTGCCGCCCGCAGGGCGCGCTGGTGGAGCTCGTCGTCGAGGTACGGGCCGAGCATGCGCAGGGCGTCGTGGATGCGCTGCTGTCGCTGCATCAGGCGCAGGTCGAGCGGCGCCCACAGACCGAACCGGGCCGTCGCGGCGGCCGGCGCGAGGACGCGTACCGCGCGCCAGAGCGGGCCCAGCCTGCGGTAGTCGCGCCGGTCGCGCAGCCACTTCTGCAGGAACGGTCCTGCTTGGGGGACGATGAAACCGGTCGCGACGAGCGCGGCCTCCAGCAGGGCGAACGGGGGCGCCGCCTCGGTACTCAGCACGTCCCAGTCGTTTCCGGACCAGCGGGCGCCGATCGCGGCCGCCTTCGCGGTGTCGAACACCAGGCCCGAGGCGAAGCCGAGTTGGAGGAGGACGACGCCGGCCTTGAGCCAGCGGTCCCCCACCTCGGGGAACCACCTCCACAGCATGGACGCCGCCACCAGGGACGACACCATGTGCGCGGCGATGTAGAGCAGGATGTGCTCGCTCATCCAGGGGGTTCTGGCGTAGTAGGTGTCCAGGTCGTAGACGCGCGGTGTGGGGACGTCGGCGCGCAGGAACGTCAGCCAGAGGGCGGCGACGACGCCGGCGTAGATCTGGTAGATGCGGCGTATCCGGCGCCGGCGCAGCTCGGACGGCTCCTCGCGCCAACGCATGATCATGGTGAGTCCGGTGGCGCAGAAAGCGGTCAGGAAGGAATACGCCGACGGAGCCGCGATGTTGGGTATGCCCGTCAGCGTGTTCAACCGCTCGATGTTGGCCGGGGTGACGACCACGAGGACGGCGGTGGCCCAGGTCAGCAGCAGGGTGGTGGCGCGGACGTCGGGGTCGCGCCAGGCTCGCAGGAAGGTCGGGAACTTCAGCGCGAGGGCCAGTGCGAGCAGCACCGTCGGCACGGTGTAGGAGACGTGGAAGGAGGGGTCCGTCACAGGAGGCGCCCGCCGCGGTTGCTCAGCGACAGGTTGATGCGTCCCTCCACGGTGGCGGGGCTGAACGGTCCCCGCGCGTAGCGGCCCTTCATCCAGGTGCGCACCTCACGGGCGAAGAGCAGGCCGAAGGTCTCGGCGTCGACCTCGGCGTCGGCGGACGATCCCGCGCGGGCCGCGACCGCGAGGACGGCGTCGCGGTTCACTTCGCGGGTGGCGAGGATGTGCTCCCCGGCGCGGCGGATCGCGTCGGGGTCCTCCTCGGCGCTCCGGGTCCGTGCCGCGGCCGGCAGGCCCGCCACGTGGTGTCCGCAGTCGCCCTGCTCCTCGTGCCAGAGCTCGTGGCCGAGGATGACGAGTTGCGCCTCGGGCACGGTGCGCTCCTCCACCACGAGCAGGGAGCGGTCTCCGCAGTCCAGGCGCATGCCGGAGACCGGGATGTCGGGTGGGAAGGACCGGAAGACGAGTTGCACCGGGCGCCCGGCGCGCACGCTCATGGCCCGGCAGAACTCCTCCATGAGCACGCGTGGTTCGGCCGGCCTGCGCACGGACCGGGCGGCCTCGCGTCCGAGTTCGGCGAGCACGGACTTCATGGCCCTGGTGCTCACCGTCGGGTGCTCCCTTCCGCAGGCACCACGGAACGCACGACGCCCTCGATCAGCCGCTCCAGTTGCTCGCGGGTCAGCGAGGCGTGCACGCCCGGACCGGTGGCCCGTACCCCGTACCGGTCCATCGGCGCCCGCACGGGGTCGCTGCCGGGGTTCTCCGGTCTGCGCACGACGGGCAGGAGCGTCTGGTCGAGCGCCTCGTCCGCGCGCGCGGTGAGGACGGCCCCGCCCGTCCGCCGACCGGCCGGCAGCGCCCGGATCGTACGCTCCGGCAGTGCCGTCCGCGCGGCGAGCACCCGCGGATCCAGCAACTCGCCCTCTGCCAAACGGTGTTCGTGGATCAGCATGCGCAATCGCTGCAGTGTCCCAGGCAGCGGCGGGCATAACTCCACCGTGTCGCTCCAGAAGCTCGGTAACCCAACGGCTTTGATGTGCACGGCACTTTACGCCCCGCCCCGGACCCGCTCAACGCGATCGTTTCGGGTGCGGAGACGATCGTTTTCCGGGCGAACGGGCCCGCCGGGCGGGCGCGGTGCGCCTGCCCGGCGGGCCGGTCGTCCCCCGGGGGGTGGTTCAGGTCAGTTCGGCGAGCAGGTCGCCGCCCTCCACCTGCTGGATGCGGTTGATGGCGAGCCGGGTGACAGTGCCGGCCCTGGTCGCCGTGATGGCGGCCTCCATCTTCATCGCCTCGATGGTGGCCACCGTCGCACCGGCCTCCACCTGGTCGCCCTCGGCGACCGCGAGGGTGACCACTCCGGCGAACGGGGCGGCGACATGGCCGGGGTTGGCGCGGTCGGCCTTCTCGGTGGCGGGGACGTCGGTGGCGGCGGCGCGGTCGCGGACCTGGATGGGCCGCAACTGGCCGTTGAGGGTGGACATCACGGTGCGCATGCCGCGTTCGTCGGCCTCGCCGATCGCCTGCAGTTCGATCAGCAGGCGGACACCGGGTTCGAGGTCGACGGCGTACTCCTTGGCGGGCCGCAGTCCGTAGAAGAAGTCCTTGCTGTCCAGGATGCTGGTGTCGCCGTACGACTGGCGGTGGCCCTCGAACTCGCGGGTGGGCGCGGGGAACAGCAGGCGGTTCAGGGTCGGCCGGCGGTCCTTCGCCAGTCCCTCGCGGTCGTCGGCGGTCAGCTCCGCGGCCGGCTTCGCGGCCGCGCGGCCGTCGAGCGCCCGGCTGCGGAACGGCTCGGGCCAGCCGCCGGGCGGGGTGCCGAGTTCGCCGTGCAGGAAGCCGACGACGGAGTCGGGGATGTCGTAGCGGCCGGGTTCCGCCTCGAAGTCGTCCGGGGACACGTCGGCGCCGACCAGGTGCAGGGCCAGGTCTCCGACCACCTTGGAGGAGGGTGTGACCTTGACCAGACGGCCGAGGATGCGGTCCGCGGCGGCGTACATCGCCTCGATGTCCTCGAAGCGGTCGCCGAGGCCCAGCGCGATCGCCTGGGTGCGCAGGTTGGACAGCTGCCCGCCGGGGATCTCGTGGTGGTAGACGCGGCCGGTGGGTGAGGCGAGTCCGGCCTCGAAGGGGGCGTAGACCTTGCGGACGCTTTCCCAGTACGGTTCCAGGTCGCCGACGGCCTGGAGGTCGAGGCCGGTGGGGCGGTCGGAGTGGTCGGTCGCGGCGACGATCGCCGACAGGGACGGCTGCGAGGTGGTGCCCGCCATGGAGGCGACCGCGCCGTCCACGGCGTCCGCTCCGGCCTGGACGGCGGCCAGGTAGGTGGCGAGCTGCCCGCCGGCGGTGTCGTGGGTGTGCAGGTGGACGGGGAGGTCGAACTCGCGGCGCAGCGCCGAGACGAGGGTGGCCGCCGCGGGGGCGCGCAGCAGCCCGGCCATGTCCTTGACCGCCAGGACGTGCGCGCCGGCCTCGACGATCCGCTCGGCAAGGCGCAGGTAGTAGTCGAGGGTGTAGAGGCGCTCGTTCGGGTCGGACAGGTCTGCCGTGTAGCAGAGCGCGACCTCGGCGACGGAGGTCCCGGTGTCCCGGACCGCCTCGATGGCCGGACGCATCTGGTCGACGTCGTTGAGGGCGTCGAAGATGCGGAAGATGTCGATACCGGTGGCGGCCGCCTCCTGCACGAAGGCGTCGGTGACCTCGGTCGGGTACGGGGTGTAGCCCACCGTGTTGCGGCCGCGCAGCAGCATCTGCAGGCAGATGTTGGGGACCGCCTCGCGCAGTGCGGCCAGCCGCTCCCACGGGTCCTCCGCGAGGAAGCGCAGCGCGACGTCGTAGGTGGCGCCGCCCCAGCACTCCAGGGACAGCAGCTGCGGCAGGGTGCGGGCGACGACCGGGGCGACGGCGAGCATGTCCTTGGTGCGCACCCGGGTGGCGAGCAGGGACTGGTGGGCGTCGCGGAAGGTGGTGTCGGTGACGCCCAGGGTCGGTGCCTCGCGCAGTCGGCGGGCGAAGCCGTCCGGGCCGAGTTCGGCGAGCTGCTGGCGTGAGCCGGGGGGCGGGTCGCCGACGGGCAGCGGGGGCAGCTTGGTCAGCGGGTCGATCAGGTCGGGCCGCTCGCCGTGCGGCTTGTTCACGGTGACGTCGGCGAGGTAGGTGAGCAGCTTGGTGCCGCGGTCGGCGGAGTGCCGGGCCGTGAGCAGGCGCGGGCGCTGCTCGATGAACGCCGTGGTGACCCGGCCGGCCTGGAAGTCGGGGTCGTCCAGGACGGCCTGGAGGAAGGGGATGTTGGTGGCGACGCCGCGGATGCGGAACTCGGCGACGGCGCGCCGCGCCCGGTTGACGGCGGTGGTGAAGTCGCGTCCCCGGCAGGTGAGTTTCACCAGCATCGAGTCGAAGTGGGCGCTGATCTCGGTGCCGGCGTGGGTGGTGCCGCCGTCGAGGCGGATGCCGGAGCCGCCGGGCGAGCGGTAGGCGCTGATGCGTCCGGTGTCCGGGCGGAACCCGTTGGTGGGGTCCTCGGTGGTGATGCGGCACTGGAGTGCGGCGCCGCGCAGGCGGACGGTGTCCTGGGCCAGGCCGAGGTCGGCGAGCGTCTCGCCGGCGGCGATGCGCAGTTGCGACTGCACCAGGTCGACGTCGGTGACCTCCTCGGTCACCGTGTGCTCGACCTGGATGCGCGGGTTCATCTCGATGAAGACGTGGTTGCCGTCGCGGTCGAGCAGGAACTCCACGGTGCCGGCGTTGCGGTAGCCGATCCGGCGGGCGAAGCGGACGGCGTCGGCGCAGATCCGCTCGCGAAGCTCCGGGTCGAGGTTCGGGGCGGGGGCGAGTTCGATGACCTTCTGGTGCCGGCGCTGCACGGAGCAGTCCCGCTCGAACAGGTGGATGACGTCGCCGTGACCGTCGGCGAGGATCTGGACCTCGATGTGGCGGGGTTCGACGACGGCCTTCTCCAGGAAGACGGTCGGATCGCCGAAGGCGGAGGCCGCCTCCCGGGACGCCGCTTCGATGGACTCGCGGAGCTGGGCCGGGTCCTCGACCCGGCGCATGCCGCGCCCTCCGCCGCCGGCGACCGCCTTGACGAAGACGGGGAAACCGATGCCGTGGGCGGCGTCGACGAGTTCGTCGACGTCCGTGGAGGGCGGCGAGGACCCGAGCACCGGGACGCCGGCCTCCCGGGCGGCGGCCACGGCCCGTGCCTTGTTGCCGGTCAGTTCCAGGATGTCGGCGTCGGGTCCGACGAACGTGATGCCCGCGTCCTCGCAGGCTCGGGCCAGCTCCGGGTTCTCCGACAGGAAGCCGTAGCCCGGGTAGACGGCGTCGGCGCCGGCTTTGCGTGCCGCACGGATGATCTCCTCGACGGAGAGGTAGGCCCGCACGGGGTGGCCGGGCCTGCCGATCTCGTAGGCCTCGTCGGCCTTGAGCCGGTGCAGGGAGTTGCGGTCCTCGTGCGGGAAGACGGCGACGGTTCGCGCGCCCAGCTCGTAGCCGGCTCGGAACGCGCGAATCGCGATCTCACCGCGGTTGGCGACCAGCACCTTGCGGAACATGTACGACCCCTTCAGCCTGCCGGTGACGCACACCATGGTGGGGGCGCTGCCGCGGTCACGCCATGTGAGCCGGGCCACTCCGCCCCTTCGCCGGGCCGGTTTCCGGCGCTGCGCCGGCGGGAGCGGCGGCGCGGGGCGGCGCGGCGGCGCCGCGCGCGGCGGCGCGGGCCGGGCCGTCGGGAAGGGTGAAGGCGAAGACGGCGGTCGCGGCCGCGAGCGCGGCGAGCACGAGGTAGGCCAGCCGGTAGGCGGCGACGGGTGGGGCGGACGCCGCGGCGGCCGGGGTGCCCAGCACCAGGACGGTGGTGACCGCCGCGGGGGCGAGGGCGCCGCCGGTCTGGCGTACGACGGTGTTGAGCGTGGAGGCCTGGGCCAGGTCGCGCCGGTCGAGGGTGGCCAGCGAGGCCACCGTCGTCGGCATGAAGACGCCGCCCATGGAGAGGCCGAGCAGGAACATGTACCCCCGGAAGGTCCACAGCCCGGTGTGCGCGTCGCAGGTGGCGAGCAGCAGCAGGACCGCGCTGACTCCGGCCAGGCCGCAGCCGACGATGACGCGCGGGCCGATCCTGGCGTACAGGGTGCCGGCGAGCTGGACGGTCAGCAGGACGCCGAAGGCTTCGGGGAAGGTGCTGGTACCGGATTCCAGCGCGGTGCGTCCCTGGGCCTGCTGGAGGAAGAGCGGGCCCAGGTACATGGCGCCGAGGATGGGCACCAGGCCCACCAGGTTGATCAGGTTGGTGTCGCGGAACAGCCGGTCGGCGAAGAGGCGCAGCCTGAGGAGGGGTTCGGCGGTGCGCAGTTCGAAGGTGACGGCGGCGGCCAGCAGCAGTGCCCCGAGGAGGAGGGCGGTGACGACGCCGGCTGAGGACCAGCCGCGGTTGGGGCCCTCGCAGACGCCGGCCATCAGTGCGCCCAGGGCCGCCGCGCTCAGCAGCAGGCCGGGCAGATCGAAGCGGCCGGGCCGGGCGCTCTGCCGGGGTGTCAGGAAGAGGGTGCCGAACAGCAGGGCGGGCAGTCCCACCGGCAGGTTGACGTAGAACACCCAGCGCCAGGAGAGGTGGTCCACCAGCAGTCCGCCGAGAACGGGCGCCGCGGCCGGCGCCATCTGCTGCGGGACGATCATGTAGCGGGAGATCCGCACCTGGTCGGCGGTGGTGAAAGTGCTGAACAGCAGGGCGGCCGAGGCGGGGAAGAGCACTCCGGCGGACAGCCCCTGGAGGGCGCGGAAGGCGAGGAGTTCGCCGAGGCCGGCGGCCGCACCGCACAGCAGGGAGAAGCCGAGGAAGCCGGTGAGGGCGAGGAGCAGGACGCGTTTGGCGCCGAAGCGCTCGACCAGCCAGGCCGAGGCGGGGATGGCCATGGCCAGGCAGACCGGGTAGACGACGACCACGCCGTCGAGGGCGGCGGTGGTCAGGTCGAACTGACGGGCGATGGCGGGCAGGGCGACCGTGGTGATCGCTCCGTCGACGATCGCGATGAAGGTGACGGACACGCACATGACCGGTACGACGAGGCGTTGGCCGGGACGGGACGAGGGGACGGACGGGAGGCGGGGTAGCCGGAGCAGCAGCACATACTGAGCATACTCACTATGTGCGGTCTCCTAGTATGGGGTTTTCACGAACGGAACGGGGACCCGTCCATGGCAGTGCAGGGCAGCAGCGACGTCCTGGTCGACGAGCTGTACGAGACGACGCACCGGCTGCGCCAGTTCGTGGAGGCCCGGCTGCGGGCACAGGGCGCCTCGGTGGCCCGGCTGCGGGCGCTGCGGGTGCTCGCCCGGTCCGAGCACCCGCTCCGGATGCGGGATCTGAGCGAGCTGACGGGGGTGGCGGCGCGCACCACCACCAGCATCGTCGACGCACTGGAGCGCGACGGTCTGGTCGAACGGGTGCGCCACCCGCGGGACCGGCGGGCCTACCTGCTGCGCCTGACCGAGGCGGGACAGCGCTGCCACACGGAGGCCGAGGAGGTCGACCGCCGGGCACTGGAGCAGGCCACCGCCGGACTCGGCGGCGAGGACCGCGAACAGCTGAGGAGCCTGCTCGCCCGGATCCGGGAGGCGACGGAGCGACCCGGGCGGCAGTGAACGGCTCCTCCGGCACCGCCGGGTGCCGCAAGCCGCCCGGAGCGGCGGCGACCGGGCGGCGCCCTCGGGCGCCGGAGGAGAGGTGAACTGACTCCCGGTGCGGGGCGGCGCTCAGCCGGCCGTCAGCCGATCCGGGCCACCCCGGCGTACATCCCGCTGTCCTCGGCGGGCGGAGCCGGCGGCGTCCTGAACCACTCGGTGGTCGTCACCAGCCCCGGCTCGACGAGGTCCAGGCCGGCGAAGAAGCGGGCGACCTCCTCACGGGTGCGGAAGCGCAGGCTCATCCCGGCCTTGTTGTACTCGCCCATGACCTTCTCCGCCACCTCCGGGACCAGGTCCAGAGCGGCGTGCGACAGCACCAGGTAGCTGCCCGCGGGCAGGGCGGCGACCAGTTCGCGGACGATGTCCTCGGGGTGCTCGCTGTCGGGGATGAAGTGCATCAGCGCGATCAGCGACAGGGCGACGGGGCGTTCGAAGTCGAGCACCTCGCGCGCATGGCGGAGGATCTCCCGCGGACGGCGCACGTCGGCCTCGACGTAGTCGGTGACGCCCTCGGGAGTGCTGATCAGCAGCGCCTCGGCGTGACGGAGCACGATCGGGTCGTTGTCGGTGTAGACGACCTTCGCGGACGGCAGGACGCCCTGCACGATCTGGTGCAGATTCGGCTCGGTGGGGATGCCCGTGCCGATGTCGAGGAACTGGTCGACGCCCTGCCCGGCCAGCCAGGCGGCCGCCCGGTGCATGAACGCCCGGTTCTGGGTGGCCGCCTCGCGCCCGCCCGGAGGCAGCTTCCTGGCCACTTCCTCGTCGACCGGGTAGTTGTCCTTGCCGCCGAGCATCCAGTCGTAGATGCGCGCCGGGTGCGCCTTGCTGGTGTCGATCTGTCGGGGGCCGGGGTTGCCGGTCGTCATGGTGGGCTCCGTCGCGCAGGTCTTCAGAACAGCCGATTGATCGGGAATGCTCCCGGACGATGCAGTCTCGCACACCAAGTGAACGCCTCCGGAAAGAAGTTGGCTGTCGATGTCGGAGTCTGTCGGGCTCCCGGAGAGGAGCCCGCCGGGAGGCCGGAGGGAGCCGCGCCGACGCCGGCCGGCGGAGCGGCACGGGGGTCGGCGCCGGAGCGGCTCGCGGGCCCGTCGGCCGGGGTCCGCGTGCCCCGGCCGGCCGGGGCACGCGGACCTGCCGGGCGTCCCCTGCGGCATGGCGGCCGGATCAGCCGATGCGGTAGCCGTCGCCGTACACCTTCCACTCCAGCGGCGGGTCCAGGTCGAGGTTGCCCCGGCGCAGGAAGACCCGCTGGGCGGTGTCCACCCTGCTGGTGTCGCCGTGCGCCTTCTCCTGCTTCATCGCCCACACCCGGGCGTCCAGGAACGTGTCCAGGTACGCGACCTCGTCCCCGCCGGAGGCGGGCGGCACGGCCGTGCGCAGCGCCCGGCGGCGGATCGCGCGGAAGCCGGTCCGCTCCCCTCCTTCGCCGTGTATGACGAGGGCGTCGAAGTAGGCGAACTGGCCGAGCGCGCCCAGCCCGTCCGCACGGCCCTGCCGGACGGCCGGATCGAAGTACAGGCGGTCGCGCTCCTCGTCCTGCGCGCGCCGGAACAGCGGTTCCCGGGCAGTGCGGCGCCAGTCCTCGGGAAAGGACGGGTCGAGGCCCTGGTGCGAGCCGGTGCCGACCACCCGGTGCAGTGCGGGCAGGTACCGGGCCAGGGCGTTGCCGGGCCTGCGGACGGTGTAGCGCTCCACCAGGTCGAGCATGTCGCCGGTGCCGGAGCAGAAGCCGACGATGCCCGCCGTGTAGCCGCGGCCGTCTCCGATGTCCTCGATGTAGGGGTACTGCGCCCGCCAGTCGAGTGTGGAGTTCTCCGCACTCGACACCAGCCGCATCGCGATCTCCTTCTTGCCCGGTTCGTCGAGCCCGTTGACCGGCGCGGCCGGGGCGGACACCGCGCGGAGCAGAGGGGTGCAGGCGAGAGCCGCCACCAGGGTCAGGACGGCGCGGCGGGAAGTGCGGGCGGGCGGCGCCGCCCCGCGGCTGTCGTGCATCACATGACTCCAGGGGTGAGGCGGAGAGCTGGTCCGCGCCCGCATCGGTAGGAGGTTTGGTACCAATTGCTGCCCCGAGTCGCCACGCACCGCGCCGCCGCCCACCCGGCGCACAGGGGGGCGCACCGAAGCGCGCCCCACCTCCCGGCGGTTCCGGCGAACCGGGTGCCGTCCGCGGGCGACGGGGCGACGGGGCGACGGGGCGACGGGGCGACGGGGCGACGGGGCGACGGGGCGACGGGGCGACGGGGCGACGGGGCCGATCTTGACCGTTCGGTGTGCGGACGTCGAGGATCTCCGTGTCCCGAACAGCCGTGTGCCGTCCCGCGGACGCCGCGGGACGCGCAGTCAGGAGTGCGCCCCATGCCCTCTCCCCCATCGGCACCGGAGCCCCGGGCACGCCCCCGCGCGGCGGCGGCCATGTCCCGCGACGCCGCCGCGGCCGTCCTCGACGCCGAGTCGCTGGCGGCGCTCGGCGAGATCTGCGAACTCACCGGCCCGCCGGTCCTGGACGACCTCGGTACGGCTCGGGCACGTGCGGTGCTCGCCGAGGTCGAGGTGCTGATCACCGGCTGGGGCTGCCCGCCCCTGGACCGGGAGGTCCTGGCCGCCGCGCCGCGGCTGCGTGCCGTCGTGCACACGGCGGGCAGCGTACGCGGCCACGTCACCGAGGCCTGCTGGGAGCGCCGCATCGAGGTGTCGTCGGCCGCCGCGGCCAACGCCCTGCCGGTCGCCGAGTACACGCTCGCGATGATCCTGCTCAGCGGCAAGCAGGTGCTGGAGCGTGCCCGCGCCTACCGGTCCGCGCGCTCCCGTCCCGACGCACTGCACACCGACCGGTCCGTCGGCAACCACCGGCGCACCGTGGGCATCCTGTCGGCGTCGCTCGTCGGCCGCCGGGTGATCGAGCTGCTGCACGCGCACGACTTCGAGATCCTGCTCCACGACCCGTACGTCGACACCGCCGAAGCCTCGCGGCTGGGCGCGGAGCCGGTGGGGCTGGCGGAGCTGTTCGCCCGCTGCGACACCGTCAGCGTGCACACTCCCCTGCTGCCGGCGACCCGCGGCCTGGTCGGCCGGGGGCTGATCGACTCCCTGCGCCCCGGCGCCGTACTGATCAACACCGCCCGCGGCCCGGTCGTCGACCAGGACGCGCTCACCGAAGCGGTGCTGGCCGGCCGGATCCGTGCCGTGCTGGACGTCACCGACCCCGAGGCGCTGCCGCCCGGCCATCCGCTGTGGCGGTGCGAGAACGCGCTGCTGACCCCGCACCTGGCCGGCAGCGAGGGCAACGAGTGGCGCCGGCTGGCCGATCTCGCCGTCGCCGAGACCGCCCGCTGGGCGTCCGGGGCCGGATTCCTCCATCCCGTCCGACGCGAGAGGCTGGCCTTCGTCGCATGAGCATGCCCTTCGTCCTCCCGCCCGAGGACCGCGACCTCAGCCCGTCGACCGGATTCACCCGCCCGCACTGGGAGGCCGTGGCCGACGGGCTCCTCACCGCCGCATGGCACTGGTGCACGCCCGGCGGCGCGCTGCTCGACCTGCCGGGGCGGCCGTCGGCGTCGGGGGTGCGCTCGGACGGGCTGGAGGGTTTTGCGCGCACGTTCCTCGCCGCCGCGTTCCGGGTCGCGGGCGCCGGCGGCGCGGATCCGCACGGCTGGCTGGAGCGGTACGCGCGCGGACTGGCGGCGGGCACCCGGACACCCGGCCGGGAGGACACCGAGTCGTGGCCGCCGGTGCTCGGCCACGACACGCACGGTCAGCCGATGGTGGAGTCGGCGTCGGTCGCCCTCGGGCTGCGGCTGACCGCACCCTGGCTGTGGCGGCACCTCGACGATGCGGTGCAGGACCGGACGGAGGCGTGGCTGCGCGGAGCGCTGCGGCACACCCCGGCGCCGAACAACTGGTACCTCTTCCCGCACACCGTGGCCGGGTTCCTGGAATCGGTGGGACGCGGCGACGCGGAGACGGCGGCTGCCCGGGAACGCGCCGAGGCGCTGCTGGAGACCTGGTACCGGGGCGAGGGCTGGTACGCCGACGGCGACGGGCGCGCCTTCGACCACTACAACGGCTGGGCCCTGCACCTCTATCCGGTACTCGACGCCCACCTGGCCGGCGACACCGACCGGGCCTCCCGCTACGGGGGCCGGCTGCGCGCGCATCTGGCGGGCTTCGCGGCGGCGTTCGGCGCGGACGGGGCACCGATGCACTTCGGCAGGTCGCTGACCTACCGGTTCGCCGCCTCGGCGGCCGTGTCCCTGGGCGCCGTGACCGGCCACACCCCGCTGTCCCCCGGAGCCTCCCGCAGGCTGGCCAGTGGCTGCGTGCGGTACTTCCTGGAGCGCGGCGCGGTCACCGGCGACGGCCTGCTCTCGCCGGGCTGGCACGGACCGCACGCCGCCACACTGCAGCCCTACTCGGGCCCGGCGTCGCCCTACTGGGCGTCGAAGGCGTTCGTGGCGCTGCTGGCGCCGGACGGCCATCCGCTGTGGGCGGACCGCGAGCAGGCGGCGCCGGTCGAGGAGGCCGACCGGGTGCTGGCCCTGCCGGCGCCGGGTCTGCTGCTGCAGGCGACCCGCGCCGACGGGATCGTACGGCTGCACAACCACGGCAGCGACGGCGTCCGCCCGCACGAGGGGGAGGCGGCCGCCGAGGACGATCCGCACTACGGCCGCCAGGCGTACTCCACCCGCACCGGGCCGACCGCCCGGGGCAACGTGGCGGACAACCAGCTGGCGGTCGTGGTCGACGGCCGTTCCGGCGTGCGCCGCCGGATCCGGCCGCTGGGCGCCGGGCAGGGAGAGGGCTGGGGCTGGGCGGCCTCCTGGCACCGGCCCGTCTTCGCGGACGGCCCCCCGATGGTGCCCGGGCTGCGGGTGGAGAGCGTGACGGTCGCGGTCGGACGGTACGAGCTGCGCGTGCACCGGGTGGTCGGGGCGCCGGCGGGAGCGAGGTTGACGCACACCGGCTGGGCGACGGGCCCGCGCGAGCCGGTGCTGTCCGCGCTGCACGGGCTGCACGGCTGGGACGCGCCCGCCGGTTCCGTCCGCGCGCCGCAGGGCACGGCGTACGCGCCGTGGGTGGAGGTCCCCCGGCTCACCGGGCGGGCGGGCGGCACCTCCGTGCACGGATGCCTTGCCGTGCTGAGCGCCGAGCCGGGGGACGGCCCGCTGCGGGAGGCCGTGGCCGAGGTACGAGCGGACGCGGACGCGTTGGAGGTGGTCTGGGCCGGCAGCGGGGCACGCACCCGGGTCTCGTTCGACCCGGTGGCGGTCGGTCATCGGCCGGAGTGCGCACCGGCCCCGCCCTGCGCCGCCCAGGACCTGTGAGCGCACCTGGCCGTGGCCGGCTCCGGACCGGCAGACACCGCACCGGCCGGCACCGCACCGACAGGCACCGGACCGGCAGGCACCGGATCGGGTACGCGCCGGCAGGCCGCGGCCCGCGAGGGCGGCGAAGGCGGGCGGCGAAGGCGGCGGTACGGGCGGCGGTACGGGCGGCGCGGGCTGACGCCGGCTTCGGGGCCGTGGACGAGGGGCGGCGGAGGGCGGCAGCGGGCCCACCGCCGCCCGGCGTTCACCGCCGCCGGACGCGGGGGTGGCCGTGCGCCCGCTCCGGCGGACCGTCCCGCGCCCGCCGCTCCCGCCGGTCACGGCGCCAGTCCGCCGCGGCCACCGCGAACGACGCCAGCATGGCGGTGAGTCCGGCGGCGACCGCGAACGAAGCCGCCGCCCGGTGGTCGTTCCCGGTCGCGCCCAGTACCAGGTAGAAGAGGCCCGGCAGCAGCGCGGTACCCATCGCGCTGCCCAGCCGCTGCCCGGTCTGCAGTGCCCCGCCCGCGGCTCCCGCCATCCGCACCGGGACCTCCCGGAGCGTCATCGTGACGTTCGGGGAGATCACACATCCGCTGCCCAGGCCGGCGACGAACAGCGCCACCGCCGCCGACCAGGCCAGCGCTCCGGCGGGCACCAGGGCCAGCACGAGGGCGGTCGCGCCCAGCCCGGCCATCGCGGCCGCGAGCCCGCACACCGTCAGCAGCCGTCCCAGCCGCTCGACGAAGCGGCCGGCCACCACGGCGGCGGCCGCCGAACCGATCGCGAACGGGGTCACCTCCAGACCGGAACGCAGGGGCGAGTAGCCGAGGCCGTTCTGGAAGAACAGGGCAAAGACCAGCCACACCCCGCTGAACCCCACGAAGTACAGGGTGGCGAGCACGGCACCGGGCAGATAGCCGCGGGTCGCGGTGGCCAGCCGGGGGTCCAGCAGCGGCTGGCCGCCGCGCGCCGCCAGGCGCCGCTCCCAGCGGACGAACCCGGTCAGCAGGACCGCTCCGGCGGGGAACAGCCACCACAGCCGGCTCGGCCCGCCGGACTCGGCGAACACCAGCGGCAGCATGAGGCACAGGACGCCCGTGCCGAGCAGGGCGAGCCCCGGCGGGTCGAACCGCTGGCCGCGTCCGGGAGCCACCCGCGGCAGGTAGCGCATGCCGAGCAGCAGTGCGACGGCGCCGATGGGGACGTTCACGTAGAAGATCCACCGCCAGCCGCCCGCACCTTGCGCCAGGGTGAGGATCAGGCCGCCGGTGACGGGTCCCACCGCGCTGGACACCCCCACCGTGGCGCCGAACAGCCCGAACGCCCGGCCGCGTTCGGCCCCGCGGAACATCTGCTGGATCAGTGCGGAGTTCTGCGGGGCCAGAAAGCCGGACGCGACGCCCTGCGCCAGGCGGGCGACGACGAGCAGGGTGACGGTGGGCGCGGCGCCCGCCGCGGCGCTGCACAGCACGAACCCGGCGAGGGCCGACAGGAAGATGCGGCGCCGGCCGACCGCGTCGCCGAGGCGGCCGGCCGGCACCAGTACGAGGGCGAACGCCAGCGCGTAGCCGGAGACCACCCACTGCACGGAGGAGGCGGAGGCGTGCAGGTCGTGTTGGAGCGAGGGCAGGGCCACGGCCACGATCGTGACGTCGAGCAGGCTCATGAAGCCGGTGACCAGGGTGACCCACAGTGCTCGCCACCGGTTCCGCCCGGAGAGCTCCGCCGCATCGGACTCCACGAGCGCTCCTCTCCGCCGCAGCAGCAGTCGCGGAGCGTGCCCGCGGCGAGCCGCGGGCAGGTTCCGCACCCTTCCCCTGCGTCACCCGCGGGCGGCGGGTCAAACCGCACCGGGGTCCGTTTCCCACGGACGGCGGACCTCGTGCGGACCGCCGGTCAGGGCTGGAGGGGCATGCTCCAGCAGTTGGAGGCCGCCGGCCTGCCGGACAGCCGGTCGGTCAGCCAGGCGACGGCGTCCCCCTGGTCGGCGAGGAGCGGGCCGGCGTGGTTGAG
This sequence comes from Streptomyces sp. MS06, assembly GCF_047200655.1. NCBI lineage: Bacteria > Bacillati > Actinomycetota > Actinomycetes > Kitasatosporales > Streptomycetaceae > Streptomyces > Streptomyces sp. MS06. The sequence goes on along the minus strand of NZ_JBJZOJ010000010.1, from coordinate 19,690 downwards.
CAGGGCGCTTCCGACGTCGGGCAGCAGGACGGGCTTGTAGGTGACGTCGGCGCCCTTGCGGCACCAGTCGACGGCGAGGCGGCGGGCCTGACCGTGCGGAACCAGGTTGTCGCTGACTCCGGTGGCGACGCGCACGGGTCCCGCCGGTTTCCGGTTGCCGATCCGCTGGCGGTCCAGGAAGGCCTTCAGCTCGGGGGTGCCGGCGATGATGTCGCCGAGCGACTCGCCGTCCGTGGTCCACCGGGTGCTGCGGGTGTATCCGAAGGCGAGGAGGGCGTCGCCGGTGCACATGGTGGCCAGGTCCTTCAGCGCGGCGTGGCCCGCGGCGTTGAGATGGGCGTCCGCGATCGGGCGGAGGGACGGCTCGGACTGGAGGAAGCCGTTGAGCGACCAGCCCAGCGCGCCGGCCAGTTCGCTGCCGTCGATGGCTTCGGTGACCTGGGTCAGGTCGGCGGGGGGCGCGCCGGCGTAGGTACCGGCGAGGGAGACGTCGGGGGCGTAGTCGGGCTGGAGTTCGGCCGCGGCGGCGGTTGCTCCGCCGCCCTCGCTGTAGCCGAACAGGCCGATGCGGGAGGCGGCGGTCAGCGAGGTCCCGTCGAGCGCGCGGGCGGCCCGGACCGCGTCCAGCACGGCGTGGCCCGCGTCGACGCGGTTGACGTAGGTGTGGAGCCGGTCGGTGGCTCCGAGTCCGACGTAGTCGGTGACGACGACGGCGACGCCGGAGGCCAGCAGGCGGTAGACCGACAGGTCCTCGTAGCCGACGGAGACCGTGCGGCCGTTGAGCAGCAGCGGGTGCTCCAGCCCCATGGAGGCCGCGCACTGGTCGCCCTGGCCCATGGTGCCCGGGGCCACCGCCACCAGGGGGCGTGCGCCGCCGCCCTTCCAGGCGGCCGTCGGTTCGATGTAGGCGCCGGTGACCGCGACGGGCCCGCCGTTGGAGTCCGTGGACCTGTACATCAGGCGCGTCGCGCGGCCTGGGAACGGCCCGCCGACGCCGGGCAGGGTGAGGCCCAGCGGCAGGGGTTCGGTGCGGATCAGCGCGCCGTCGGCTGCGGGAAGCGCGGTGGGCGGGGTGTAGAACGCGGGGATGGTGACGCCGCGGGACACGACCTGGTCGGCCGCCGTGGCGGGCGCGGCCGACAGCGCCTGGGCACCGAGGCAGGTTGCGGCCATGGCGGCCGCGGCCGCCAGTCGTCTGGGTGCGGGCATGGGGGACCTCCTGGGAAAGGCCGGCGGGGTCTCGCCGTCCGGACGCCGCGGTCGTCCGGGCAGCGAGGTGCGGCGGCTCGGGGCCGGCCGGGTCGTCCCGCCGGCAGGCGCTCGTCCGCTGCTCAATCAGTTGCCGGGACCGTAGACCTTTGGAAGTTACCCGCGGTAGCACCCGGGTGGTTACGGTTCAGTAATATGACGCGGCGTCCAGGGGAACCGACGACGCACCCATCCGCCTCGGACCCGCTCCGCGACCCCGCCCGGCCCCCCGGCGGCGCGTTAGGCCCACCGGACCCCGGGCACCCGGGAGGCGGGACCCCTTCCCCGGGGGAACCGCCCCGCGCCGCGCCCGGAGGTGAGGGACATGGACCACGGCAGCAACGTCATCGACGAGTTGGTGACGGACCACCGGACGGTGGAGGAGCTCTTCGGCCGGGTCGAGGTGCTGCCGTCCGGGGACAGGCGGCGCAAGCTGTTCGCGGACCGGGCCATCACGGAGCTGGTGCGGCACGCGGTGGCCGAGGAGGCCTACCTCTATCCGGCCGTGCGCAGGCACCTGGCGCACGGTGAGGCCCGCGCCGACAAGGAGATCGACGACCACTCCAGAGCCGAGGAGATCATGAAGGACCTGGAGTTCCGCGACGCCGACGACGCGGATTTCGACCGGCTGCTGGGCATGCTGGTGATCGAGGTGCGCTCGCACATGGAGGACGAGGAGGCGGACCTCTTCCCCGCACTCCGCGCCTCCTGCGACGAGGACAGCCTGAACCGGCTGGGCGGGAGGGTGCGCCGCGCGAGGGAGACCGCACCCATCCGTCCACACCCCGACGCCCCGGACGCGGCTTCGGCCGGCCGGCTGCTCGCCCCGGGCGCCGGGATGGTCGACCGGATGCGCGAGGCGCTGGTCGGCGGCGAAGGGGAATGACCGTTCAGGGGCGAGCGCGGACCGCCGCGTCCAGCGCAGTACTGCGGCCGAGGTAGGTCAGCGGTCCGGGGTCCGGGGTCCGGTGGAAGCCGAGCCGGTCGTAGCACGCGCGCGCCGCGGTGTTGGCCGTGACCATGCCGAGATGCACGGCCGGGACACCCCGGCCGTGCAGCGCGGTGAGGAAGGTGTGCATCAGCCGCCTGCCGTGCCCGCTCGGCCGGCGGCGACTCGCCTGCGAACCACCCGGAGTCTCGGCGTGCACCGCGGGTGCGCACCCGCGGGTCGAGGACTTCTGCGGCCGCGGTCCGCCCGACGGCCACACCTTCCGGCGCGCACGGGTGCAGCACGGCAGAGTCGTGCGGCAGGGCTCGCCCGCTGCCGCTGCTCCGCGCGGACGTGACCGGCGGCGGTGCGGTGATCCTGCCCCACGGCCGACCACCGTGCAAGCCGGGAAACGCCGTCGCGTCAACCGGCGCCGAGTACATGGCATTTCCGACAGTTGGCGCAGAAGCGAGCAGAGGGCGAAAGGTTTCGGAGGGAAGTCTCGCCCGACCGTGCGGGATCAGTCGATGACGGTGTGTACTGTGCTCCGGGCAGCTCGCACGAGCGTGTCCCAACTCTCCCCTGCCCGCCTCCCCCTGGAACCCTTTCATGATCGAACTACCGGACCTGGTGGCCGGCGCGCTCGCCGCCGGCACGCTGTCCGCGCTCGCCCTCGGCGGGGGGCTGCTGCACTCCAGGCGCCAACTGGCCCGGCAGCGCGCGGAGACCGTGACCTCGCACGCCCGACTGGACGACGTGCTCCGCGCGTACACCGCCGAGGTCGAGCACCTGGCAGCCCGACGGCTGCCCGCCGCCGCCCGGAACGCCGCCCACCCGCACGTGACGGTGCCGGGCCCGCTGTATCCCGAGACCGCGCAGGCGCCGCTCGGCGGCGCCCTGGAGAACGCCCTGCAGGCGCTGCGCACCGAGTTGGCCGCACAGCACGTGCGCCTCGACGCCGCGGCCCAGGCCGGGATGCGCGGTGCCACCCGGGAGATCCAGGCTGCCCTCTACCGGCTCCAGGACGCCTTGCGGGGCCTGCAACAACGATACGACGACCCCGAGTTGGCGCAGACGCTGTTCCAACTGGACCACGAGAACGAGCAGTCGCTGCGGCGTGCCCAGGTGGCCGCGGTGGTGTGCGGCGCCTGGGTCGGGCTCGCCCGCGAGGAGTCCCACCTGGTGGACGCGGTCACCGGCGGGCAGGCCCGGCTCGCGGGCTACCACCGGGTGGCCGTCCACAACCACCTGAGGCCCGGTACCGCCCTGGTCTCGCACGCGGTCGAGCCGGTCGCCGTCATCACCGCCGAACTCCTGGACAACGCGCTGCGGCACTCCGCCCCCGACACCGACGTCGTGGTCAGCCTGGAACACGTCCACCACGGCGTGTGCGTGACCGTCGACGACGCGGGCGTGGGCATGACGCGGGACGAACGGGACCGCGCGCAGCGGCTGGTGGCCGGCCGGGACCCCATCCTGCTGACCGACCTCGGTGACCCGCCCCGCATGGGGCTGGCCGCGATCGGGCGGCTGACCCGCCAGTTCGACCTGGACGTGGACGTCGCCTCGCCCTCTCCGTACGGGGGCGTCCGCGCGGTGCTCCTGGTGGCCGAACACCTGCTCAGCACCATCGACCCGGCCGAGCGTCCCCCCGCCGCGAGCGCGGCCCGCTCCACACGGGAGACGGCACCGGAGGTCCCGGCTGCGCCGCCCGACCCGGCTCACGGCTACGGGGCCGAACCGGGCGGCGAGCAGGCTTCCGGGTCCGGCCACCACGGCACCCGCGACTCCGGAGGCCTGCCGCAGCGCCGCCGCCGGGTGCGGTCCACCACCGATGAGGCGCCCGCGGCAAGGCCGGTCCCACCGCGCCGCCCGGAGGACGCCGCAGCCGCGCTCGGCGCACTGCAGACCGGTACCGCGGCGGCTCGCGCGGACTCCGACGACACCGGGCGCACGGCGCACACCGCAACGACTCACGACACCGATGGCAGCGGCCACGAAGGGGGAACGGCTCGATGACCAGCCGCGAGACGGGCGACACCGCGTGGGTGCTGGAGCCGATCCTGGAGGTGCCCCACGTGGTCGCCGCCGTGCTGCTGACCCGGGACGGCCTCGTCACCGGGTACACCGACGCGCTGTCGCAGCCGTCGGCGGAGCGGGTCGCCGCGATCACCAGCACCGTGCAGGGGGCGTGCCGCACGGCGGCGGCCGCCTTCGCCGACGCCGACCGGGCCGAGGTCCGGCAGGTCGTGATCGAGTCGGACCTCGGGTACGTGCTGATCGTGCCCACCGAGCACGGGACCTGTGTGGCCGCGTACGGCGACCCGGAAGTGCGTCTGGACCTGCTGGCGCACCGGGTGCACTCGCAGGTGGCGCGGCTCGCCGAGAAGACGATGGTGGCTGCGCCGCGGGGAGCCGACGGCGCGCCGGTATGACCGGCCGCCCCGGCGGCCGTCCGCTGGTTCCCGCCTATCTGGCGACCGGTGGTGTGGCCCGGCCCAGCCGACCGCGGCTGGAGCGTCTTTCGGTGCTGGCCGCCGCCGGGCAGCCGGCGCCCGCGGTGCTGTCCGCCGCCCAGCAAGCCCTGCTGGAGGTGCTGGGCGAGGGCGCGCTCACGCTGGTGGAGAGTGCCGCGCTGCTGCGGCTGCCGGTCTCCGCGGTGCGGGTGCTGGCCGCCGACCTCATCGACCAGGACCTGGTGGCGGCGCGCGCGCCGATCCCGCCCGCCGACCGGTTCGACCCCGACCTGCTGAAGAGAGTGGCCGATGGCCTCCGCGCCCTCAAGCACTAGCGACATACATCTGCCCGACACCGCACGCGACCTGGTGAAGATCCTGGTCACCGGTCCGTTCGGAGTGGGCAAGACGACTCTGATCGACTCGGTGTCCGAGATCCGGCCGCTGCACACCGAGGAGCACCTCACCGAGGCGTCCGCGCAGGTGGACGACCTCGACGGGGTGCGGGAGAAGACCACGACCACGGTGGCGATCGACTTCGGGCGGATCAGCCTGCCCGGCGGGGTCGTGCTGTACCTGTTCGGCACGCCCGGCCAGGAGCGGTTCCGGTCCCTGTGGGACGACATCGCCTACGGCGCGCTCGGGGCGCTCGTCCTGGTCGACAGCCGCCGGGTCGACGCCTCGTTCGACGTGCTCGGGCTGGTGGAGGAGAGCGGCCTGCCGTACGCGGTGGCCTTCAACGCCTTCCCGGACGCACCCCGCCACCACACCGAGGACCAGTTGCGGGCCGCCCTCGACCTGGAGGCCGGCACCCCGATGGTGACCTGCGACGCCCGCGAGGCGAACTCCTCCCTCGACGCGCTGCTCGCCCTGGTCGACCACCTGATCGCCCACCAGACCGACCGTCCGTCCACGGAGCCCCGGTGACCACATACCCCCCTGCCCAGGAGGCCTTCTCCCGTTCCGCGCCGGTGCGCCTGTGGGAGGAAGGCTTCGCCCGCGACCCGGACAGCTACTACGACGCGCTGCGCGCCCAGGGCGCCGTCGGCTGGGCCGAGTTGGCGCCCGGAGTTCCCGCCTACCTGGTCACCGACCGGCAGGCAGCGCTGGAGGTGCTGCGCGACGACGCCACCTTCTCCCACGACCCGCGGCCGTGGGAGGCGACCGTCGCCGACGACTCCCCCGTGCTCGGCATGATGCGGTGGCGGCCCAACGCGCTGTTCGCCGACGGAACCGACCACCTGCGCTACCGGACCGCGCTGATCGACGTGTTCGACCGCGTCGAACCGCACGACCTGCGGGCGCGGGTGCACCGCGCGGTGCGGCGGCTGGCGGGGCGGATCGGCCCGGCCGGCCAGGCAGACCTGGTGGGCGAGTTCGCCCGCCCGCTGATGGCGCTGGTGTTCAACAACCTGTTCGGGCTGCCGGACAGCTACGGCGACCGCCTCAACGCGGGCCTGGGCAAGATGATGGAGGGCGGTGCCCAGGCCGCACAGGGCGAGGCGGAGTACGGACAGTACGTGCTGGAGCTGGTCGCGGCCAAGACCGAGCAGCGCGGCGACGACCTGCCGAGCTGGCTGCTGGACCATCCGGCCGGGCTGACCGCCGACGAGGTCACCTGGCAGGTCTTCCTCACCCTGGGCGCCGGGTACGAGCCCACCACCAACCTTGTGTCGAACGCCCTCTCCCGTATCCTCGGCAACCCCGCCTACTACTCCACTCTCACCAGCGGTGCCCGGCCCGTGCTGGACGCGGTGGTGGAGGTGCTGCACCACGAGACGCCGCTGACGAACTACGGCGTCTACTACGCCCGCCGGCCCGTCGCCTTCCACGGCGTGTGGCTGCGGGACGCCGTCCCGGTGGTGGTGTCCTTCGGCGCGCTGACCCGCGCCGCCGAGCGGGACCACGGCGGCGCCCGTCACCCCGCCGACGCCTGGCACCTGTCCTGGGGCGCCGGCCCGCACACCTGTCCCGTGAAGCAGCACACGCTGCTCATCGCCACGGAGGCCGTCGAGCGGCTCACCCAGTGGCTGCCCGACCTGCAGCCCGTGCTGCCCCGTGAACGCCTGTCCTGGCGGCCGGGCCCCTTCCACCGCTCCCTGACCGCGCTGCCCGTCCGGTTCAGCCCCCGCACCCTCGACCCGTCAGGAGATCCGTCGTGACCGTCACCGACCGTATCGCCATCGATCCGTTCGGCGCCGACATCCCCGCCGAGACCGCCCGCCTGCGCACGCTGGGCGCGCTCGTCCCCGTCGAGTTGCCCGGTGGCATCCCCGCCTGGGCGCCCACCCGCTACGACACGCTCAAGGAGCTGATCCTCGATCCGCGGGTGAGCAAGGACCCGCGCCGGCACTGGCGGCTGTGGCCGGAGGTCGGCAACCACCCGTCCTGGGGGTGGATCCTCGGCTGGGTCGGTGTGGTCAACATGCTCTCCACCTACGGCACCGACCACGCACGCCTGCGCAAGCTGGTCGCGCCGAGCTTCACCCACCGCCGTACGGAGGCGCTGCGCAAGCGGGTGGAGGCGATCACGGCCGAGCTGCTCGACGCCGTCGAGACGGCCGGCGCCGACGGGCGGCCGGTCGATCTCAAGGCGGCGTTCGCCCACGAGCTGCCGATGCGGATCATCTGCGAACTGTTCGGCGTGCCCGAGGAGATGCGCCAGGACACCGCCCGGCTGATCGCCGCCATCATGGACACCTCCGACCCGACCCCCGAGCACGCCGCGTTCGTGCAGCAGCAGATCGGCAGCGTGCTGGGCGGACTGATCGCGCACAAGCGCGAGCACCCCGGCGACGACATGACGACCGAGCTGATCCGGGTGCGCGACGAGGACGGCGACCGGCTCAGTGACGAGGAGCTGCTGTACACGCTGCTGCTGGTCATCGGTGCCGGCTTCGAGACGACCGTCAACCTGATCGGCAACGCGGTCGTGGCCCTGCTGCGCCGGCCCGAGCAGCTCGCGGACGTGCGGGCGGGGACGACCGGCTGGGACGCGGTCGTCGACGAGACCCTGCGGGTGCACCCCTCGATCGCCTCGCTGCCGCTGCGGTTCGCCGTCGAGGACCTGACCGTCGGCGGGGTGACGGTCCCCGCCGGGGACGCGATCATCACGACGTACGCGGCGGCGGGACTGGACCCGGAGCACTACGGTCCGGACGCGGACGTGTTCGACGCGGCGCGCGGGGCCGACGACCATCTGGCGTTCGGCATCGGCGTGCACCGGTGCATCGGGGCGCCGCTGGCCCGGATGGAGGCGCTGACCGCGCTGCCGGCACTCTTCGAGCGGTTCCCGGACATGCGTCCGACCGAGGAGGAACTCCGCCAGGTGCCGTCGTTCATCGCGTTCGGCTGGCAGGAGATCCCGGTCCTGCTGCGGGGCTGAGCGGTGACCGCGGGGCCACGACCGGTCCCCCGCACCGGTCGTGGCGCCCGCGGCCACCCCGTGAACGTACGGGCTCGGTGGGCCGGTTGTGAACCGCGGCGGTGCCCACCCGGTCGGCTGCGCGGCTCACCCGTGCACAAGGCGGTCCGGAACGTCCTCTTCCTCCGCGCCGACGGCCGGCAGCTCGAGCAGTCCGCCCGCGAGGTGGGCCAGCACCACCTCGTACAGATCGCGGCCGCCGCTCAGGAGCTGCCGCTCCAGGAGGGGTTCGGCGGCGCGGACGTGCTCGCGGACCGTCTGGGCGTGCACACCGAGCAGGTGTGCGGCCCGCTCGGCGTTGCCGCCCGCGCCGATCCAGACGCGCAGGGTGCGGCGCAGGTCGCGGGCATCGGCGTCCAGGCGCCGCAGCAGGTCGTCGGCCCAGGTGCGCAGGGCCGAGCCGGCGAGGAGGTCGCCGGGGCGGGACCCGGCCGCGGCGGTGGTCTTCGCACCGGCTCGCAGTGCGACCTGGGTGTTCAGGGCCAGGTGCACCATGGCCCGGCAGCCGAGGTCCGTGAAGTCCGCGTGCAGCAGGGACTCCGTCCGGGCCATGCGGGCGCGCACGGTGTTGCGGCTCACTCCGAGCACCTTGGCCGCGTTGACGGCGGTGAACTCCAGGCCCAGCCGGGTCGTGGCGAGCAGTTCGGCGGCCGTGTGGTGCGGGAGCACGTCCAGCGGGCCGAGCAGCCGGGTCGCCCATGCGGCGAGCGCCGCCGGGTCCATCAACCTTTCGGGGCGGGTCCGTTCGGCGTACACCGCCGTCCGGTCGGGGCGGAAGCGGGCGACCGCGAGGGCGCTCGCCGCCTGCCCGTAGGCGGTGGCGGTGCGCGCGAGGCCCTGCCGGGTGCTGCCGCCGAGGTAGGCGCCCGGACGGCGGCCCACCAGGTCGCGCAGCGCGCTGCCGGTGTCCGCGGCCGGGGCGACCACGATGACGTGCGCGTCGATGGCGGGGCAGCGTACGACGAGGGCCTGCTCGCGCAGCGCTTCCCGGCACTCCTCGGCGGCCCGGTCGCGGTCCTCGGGGGGCGACTCGACGACGTACACGCGGGCGGAGTCGGTGTCGAGCAGCCCGGGCCACAGCCCCGCGGCGACCCGGCGGGCGGCGACGGTGTCCTCCACCATCAGCAGTTGCAGGACTGCCAGCCGCAGATCGGCGGCGGCCCGGCGCAGCCGGATCCCCGTGGCGGTCGACTCGCGTGCCGCCAGGAGCAGTTCGAGCACCGTTGCGGTGTGCCCGACGATTTCGGAGGCGCGCCGGTCGAAGGGCGCCGTGCGCGTCACCGCGAGCACCCCGGCCGAGCAGGGCAGTTCGATCCGGACCAGACGTGCGTGACGTTCGCCGTCGTGCCAGGCTGCGGAGGCGACCCGGCCCGAGACGAGGTCGGCGACGAGGGCGTCCTCCAAGGGGGTCGGATCCCCGGCGAGTACGAGACCGCCGTCGTCCCGCAGGGACACCTCGGCGTCGACCGACGCGGCCAGCCAGGCGACGGCCCGTCCGAGGTCGCGTCCGGCCGGCCGGAGAAGGCCGAGCAGTTCGCGGGCCCATTCCGGTTCGCCGGGGTGTGGTCCGTCCGCTGGGCCCGCCATGTCGGCCTGCTCCTCGTCGTTCGCGTGTCCGTCGGCTGTCCGGCGGACGTTACCGCACGTCCCCGAGCGGCTTGCGGCGCAGGTCGGCGGGGTGCGGTGTCCGCCACAACCGCGCACCGGCCGGCCTCGGCGGGCCCGGCGTCGTGGACGGCTTGGGCGGGGGCCGCGGCGCTCCTCGCGGCGGCCACGCGCCCGCGCCGCGCGGCCGACCACGTCCCTGCGGCATAAGCTCGTCGAATGGCGAAGTACTACGACGTGCACCCCGACAACCCTCAGCCGCGCACCATCTCCCAGGTCGCCCGGAGCATCCGCGAAGGCGCGCTCGTCGCCTATCCGACGGACTCCTGCTACGCCCTGGGGTGCGGGCTCGGCAGCCGCGACGGAGTGGAGCGGATCCGCACCATCCGCCGGCTGGACGACCGGCACCACTTCACCCTGGTGTGCGAGGACTTCGCGCAGCTCGGCCGGTTCGCCCGGATGGACAACGACGTGTTCCGCGCGATCAAGGCGGCCACGCCCGGGAGTTACACGTTCATCCTGCCGGCGACCAAGGAGGTCCCGCGGATGCTCCAGCACCCGAAGAAGAAGACGGTCGGCGTGCGCATCCCCGACCATGTGGTGACCCGTGCCCTGATCGAGGAGTTGGGCGAGCCGCTGCTGTCGAGCACGCTGCTGCTGCCCGGTGAGGAGGAGCCGATGACCCAGGGCTGGGAGATCAAGGACCGGCTCGACCACGTGCTGGACGCGGTAGTCGACTCCGGGGACTGCGGCACCGAGCCGACGACGGTCGTCGACTTCTCGGGCGGCAGTGCGGAGATCGTGCGCCGCGGCGCCGGGGACACGGCACGGTTCGAGTGAGAGCCGCGCCGGGCGTCCGCGTGCTCCGCGGGCGGGGCCGGGCGGCCTGGACGGGTTGCGACGCCCGGTCGCCGTCGCCCGCCTGCCCGGGGCCTCCGCGGGCGGAACCGGCCGCCCCACCGCGGCTCGTCCGGCGGCTGCGCTCGGGGCTGCGTTGACACGTCCGGCGGTGGATTCCACAATGGGCCGCATGACGGAGCACGAGTGCGAGACGGGCGGCGCGCTGCGCGTCCCCGACCGAACCGGGTGTGAGCGCTCCGGCCTCTAGCCGCAGCCGGCCCCACCCCCCGTGCCCCGCGTTCCGCGATGCGGACGGGCCGACTCCCGTCCTCCACGGCCGATCGGCGCCCGCGTCCCGGCGGATCAACCCGCCGTTGACCGGTCCGCCCGGTGATCCCCCGCCCGCCCCCTGACGGCCCGCCACCCGGCGGGGCTTCGGGCGGGTACTGCCCCTGCGGCCGACCGGCCTCGTCCGGCGGCCGTCCGGCGACGGCGTCCGCGGCCGCCACCACCGTGGGCGGGCGGCCGGGAGGTACCTCGGCTGGTCCCGTGGTCGCCGCGCCGGTGGCTGCCCGGCGCGGCATGCCGACGTCCGGACCGCGGCATCGGCACCGCCCGGCCGGTGGCTCCGGGCGGGGCGGCACCCACGGCTCCGGGGGCAGGCCGACACCCACCCGCCCGATACGCGCGGGCACCTCACCACACGCCGGCGGCCGAGTCGGCCGCCGATCACGACGTACGAGGGAGACGACCCCCATGAGTGTCACGGACACCGAACCGTCCGCCGAGCTGCGCGAGGCGCGGATACCGGAGGGCGGGATGTACGAAGGCGCCCGCGTCCTGCGCAGGTTGCCCGAGGGATGGCAGGAACGCCCCTACGAGCGCTTCGAACTGGTCCCGCTGGGGCGCACGATCGGCGCCGAGGTGCGCGGCCTCGACCTGTCGCGGCCGCTGGCCCCCGCACTGCGCGAGGAGGTGGACCGGGCGCTGCTGGAGTGGAAGGTGCTCTTCTTCCGCGCCCAGCACCTGACCTCCGCGCAGCAGTGCGCCTTCGCCCGTCAGTGGGGCGAGCTGGAGACCAACCCGCTGCTGGAGCGCGGAGCCGGCGACGACGTGGTCCGCTTCGACAAGGGCGGCGACGCCGCACCGAGCTTCGAGAACGTCTGGCACGCCGACGTGACCTTCCGTGAACGACCCGCCCTGGGTGCCGTACTGCAGCTGCGCCAGGTGCCGCCGATCGGCGGGGACACCATGTGGGCGGACATGGCCGCCGCGTACGACAACCTCCCGCAGTCGGTGAAGGACCGGATCGACGGGGCCACCGCCGTGCACGACTTCATCCCCGGCTTCGCCCGCTTCTACCCGCCCGAGCGGCTGGCCCCGCTGCAGGACCTCTTCCCGCCCGTGGAGCATCCGGTGGTACGCACGCACCCGGACACCGGCAGGCGGCTGCTGTTCGTCAACACCTCGTTCACCACCCGGATCACCGGGATGGCGCGTCAGGAGAGCGACACGCTGCTGCGGTACCTGTTCCAGCAGGCGCACGTGCCGGAGTACCAGGTGCGCTTCCACTGGCAGCCCGGGGACATCGCGTTCTGGGACAACCGCGCGGTCCAGCACTACGCGGTCAACGACTACGCACCGCACCGCCGGGTGGCCGAACGGGTCGCCGTCGCGGGCGACCGCCCGTTCTGAGTCGCGTGCGGACCGGACGGCCGGGGACCCCGCCTGCCCGGCCGTCCGGTCCGCGCGGCGGGCAGGCCGCTCACCAGATTCCGGGCTCGCTGCCGGCGAGGGCCCGGGACGGCCGACCGTCCACGCCCACCGGGACGTCCCCGGCGAGCATGACCCGGTGCATGACACGGGGTGTGTCGAGGTGGGCGTGGTCGCCGGGGGCGAGGTGGATGGTGGCGCGGTTGTCCCAGAAGGCGACGCTGCCGGGCTCCCAGCGGAAGCGGACGGTGTACTCGGGACGGACGGCCTGTTCGAGGAGCATGTCCAGTACGGCCCGGCTCTCGGGGCGGGAGAGTCCCTCGATCTGCTCGACGTAGTAGCCGTTGACGAAGAGGACCCGCTCCCCCGTCTCCGGGTGGACGCGCACCAGCGGATGCACGGTGGCGACCTGACGCTCCAGCAGCCGGCGCAGGTAGGCGTCGTCTCCCGGGCGCGGCTGGTAGCCGACGCCGAGCCGGTGCTCGGCGCGCAGCCCGGACACGAACTCCCGGACCGGCGCGGAGAGACCGGCGTAGGCGGCGGTCAGGCTGGACCAGGTGGTGTCGCCGCCGTAGGCCGGGACGGACTCCGCGCGCAGGATCGTCGCGGCGGGCGGGTCGACGCGGGCGCCGTGGTCGCAGTGCCAGCCGCGCAGCAGGGTGTGCCGGCGGCGACGCAGCCATTCGTCGTGCTCCATTCCGAACCGGCCGCCCAGCTCCAGCCGGTCCGCGGTCGTCTCCACCTCCGGGACGTGCGGCGGGGAGGCGCTGCCGCGTCCCGGCGGCACGACGACCGTTCCGAAGCGCTGTGCGAAGGCCACCTGCCCGGCGTGGTCGAGGCACTGGCCCCGGAAGAACACCACCTTCCAGCGGAGTACCGCGGCACGGATCGCCGCCACCTCCGCCTCCTGCAGTTCCGCGGCCAGGTCGACACCGCTGATCTCGGCCCCGATGTGCCCGGCCATCGGGCGCACCGCCATCCCCGGGGCCCCGGTCGTCCCGTCCGTCATGTCGTCCTGCGTGGTCATTGCCCGCTCCGCTGATCGGCGACATCCGTCCCGTTCCGGCTCCGAGCGTGCCACCCGCTGCGGGATCGGGCGACAGCGCGTTTCGCGCCGCACGGCATCGGCGGCCTCCGCGACTGCCGCGGCTTTGGCGGCCTTTCGGCCCGGTGGATGTCCAGGCTCCGGTGCCCGCGTGCGGGACACGGGTGTCGGTGCGCGCCGGGGCCCGGCAGCGTGCTCAGCCCCGGCGGGCGCGCAAGGTGCGCTCAGCCCCGATGGGCGCGCAGCGCCGCCAGGGCCCGGTCGGCGTGCGTGTTCATCCGCAGCTCGCTGCGGACGACCTCCAGGACGGTGCCGTCCTGGGCGAGGACGAAGGTGACCCGCTTGGTGGGCGCGAGAGTGAAGCCGCGCCGCACGCCGAACCGGTCCCGCACGGTGCCGTCCGCGTCCGAGAGGAGCGTCATGCCGAGCCCGTGGCGTCCGGCGAACTCCTGCTGGCGTTCCACGGGATCGCCGCTGATGCCGACCGCGCGGGCGCCGACGGAGGCGAACTCGGCGGCCAGGTCGCGGAAGTGGCAGGCCTCCGCGGTGCAGCCGGGCGTGAGGGCGGCGGGGTAGAAGAAGAGTACGACCGGCCCGTCGGCGAGGAGCGCCGACAGTCTGCGCGGTGCTCCGCTCTCGTCCGGAAGCTCGAAGTCGTCGACCCGGTCACCGGTCCTCGGCGGGGTGCTCACGAACGTCCCTCTGCGGTGCGGGCGACGCTGCGGGCCCACAGCACCAGCGGCACCTGCAGCGGGAGCCGCCCGGCGGCGGCGGCCCGAAGCGGCGCGGGGCGGTCCCGCCAGTCCGCGGCCATCTTCACGTTGGCGGGGAAGACGCCGACGAAGAACGCGGCCGCGGCCCGGGCGGCGGTCCGCCGGGTGCGCGGCAGGGCCACGCCCGCCGCCAGCGCGAGTTCCGCGGCGCCGCTCACGTAGGTCCAGGTGCGGGGCGCGCCCGGCAGAGCCCGGGGCACGATCCCGTCGAACGGGCGGGGGACGGCGAAGTGGGCGATGCCCGCACCCGCCAGCAGACCGGCGAGCAGCAGGGGTGAACGTTCGGACCGGGGCACGGATCCTCCTCCGACGACGACCAGATCGCGATATTACTGCACAGTAGCCGCGGGTGGGGCCCGTATGCCCGACCCCCTCTCCGCCCTGCGGGAACCGCACGGCCGCCACGAAACCGGTCGAACAGGTGCGCGATTCCCGGTCGGAGGCGGTCGGCCCCGGCCGCGGAACGCGGCCGACGTGCGGCCTCGACGGCCCGGCCCTCGCCCGGCCGGTGGGCCCGTTCAGGGGAATCCGGCCGGCGGTGCGCGTCGCGGGGCGGGTGTTGCGGCGAGAGCTTCGGTGTGACCCTGCCGCTGATCCCGCCCATGCTCGCGACCCCGGGTGCCCTTCCGTCCGCCGAGCAGGACGACCGGTGGGCCTACGAGACCAAGCAGGACGGCCAGCGGGTGGTGGCCTACCTCGAAGGGGACGGCGGACTGGTGCTCCGGGCCCGCTCCGGGGACGCCATCACCGGCGCCTACCCGGAACTGCTGCCGCTCGGCGGTGCGCTCGGCCCCGTTCCCGCGGTGCTGGACGGGGAGGTGCTGGCGCTCGACCCGCAGGGCCGCGCCGACTTCCAGCTGCTGCAGTCCCGGATGGGGCTGGCGCATGCGCCGCGCCGGGCCGCGGGCCGGGCCGCCGCGACGCCGGTCCACCTGGTGCTGTTCGACGTGATGCACCTCGGCGGACGACCGCTGCTCGCCGTCCCCTACGCAGAGCGGCGCGCGCGCCTGCTCGAACTGGGGCTGGACGGGCCGTTCTGGTCGACACCCGCCGCGCTCGTCGGCCACGGCGCCGAGGCGCTGCGCGCCACCCGGGAGCACGGCCTGGAGGGCCTGGTGTGCAAGCGGCTGGACTCGCGGTACGAACCGGGGGTGCGCTCACGCTCGTGGATCAAGATCCGCCATCTGCAGGGTGCGGACGTGATCGTCGGTGGCTGGCTGCCCGGCCGGGGCCGGCTGACGGGGCTGCCCGGTTCCGTCCTGATGGGTCAGCGGGCCGGTGCCGGCCTGCGCTACGTGGGCAGTGTCGGCACCGGCTGGAGCGAGGCGGAGCGGGCGCGGTTGGGCGTGCTGCTGGACGGTTTGGAGAGCGCCGCGTGCCCGTTCGATCCGCCGCCGCGGGCCCCCGGCGCGCACTGGGTGCTGCCCCGGCTGGTCGGCGAGGTGCGGTACAGCACCCGTACCCGGGCCGGCCTGCTGCGGCAGCCGTCGTGGCTGCGGCTGCGACCGGACCTGACGCCCGAGGAGTCCGCCGCCGACCTGCCGGACCACCACGGCTGACGCGCCCCGTCGGCAGGCGTACGGCCGGGACGCACCGCCACCACCCCGTCCCGGCCGCACGCGTTCCCGGGTCGGCAGGGCCTCGGCGCTCCGGGTCGGCGGGTCCGCGGCGCTCCGGGTCGGCGGGTCCGCGGCGCTCCGGGTCGGCGGGGCCTCGGCACTCCGGCACCGAACCCGGGCCGTCCGGGCCAATCGGGCCGTCCGGGAGGCTTCGAAGGGCTAGGGTGTTCCGCATGCCCGTGCCCGAGTTGATCCGTATCGTCTCCCGTGACTCGCCGATGGCGCTGGCCCAAGTGGAGCGTGTGCGCAACCAGTTGGCCGCCGTGCACCCCGGTGTGCGCACCGAGGTGGTGCCGGTGCGGACCACCGGCGACAAGTGGCTGGGCGACCTGTCGCTGGTGGAGGGCAAGGGCGCCTTCACCAAGGAGGTCGACGCGGCCCTGCTGACCGGGGAGGCCGACCTGGCGGTGCACTGCGTCAAGGACGTCCCCGCGGACCGGCCGCTGCCGGCCGGCACCGTCTTCGCCGCGTTCCTCGCACGCGACGACATCCGCGACGCACTGGTGCACCCGGGCGGACTCACCCTGGACGAGTTGCCCGCCGGCACCCGGGTCGGCACCTCCTCGGTGCGCCGGGTGGCGCAACTGGCCTCCACCCACCCCCGCCTGCGGTGCGTTCCGTTCCGCGGCAACGCCAACCGGCGGCTGGAGAAGCTGGCCGCCGGCGAGGCCGACGCGCTGCTGCTGGCGGTGTCCGGTCTGGAGCGGATCGGGCGCCGGGACGTGATCAGCGAGGTGCTGTCACCCGAGACGATGATGCCGCCGATCGGCGCTGGCATCCTCGCACTCCAGTGCCGCGAGAACGACACCGCCCTCATCGACGCGGTCAGCCCGCTGGGCGACCCGGGCACCTTCCGCGAGGCCACCGCGGAGCGGATGTTCCTGCACGTGCTCCAGGGACACTGCAACAGCCCGATCGCCGGCTACGCGCACGCCGACCGCAGCGGAGAGCTGTCGCTGCGGGGGTGCGTGTTCACCGCGGACGGCAAGACCCGCCTGAACGCCCATGAGTGGGCCGGGCGGCTGGACCCCGCCACGCTGGGCACCTCGGTCGCGGTGGCACTGCTGCGGCAGGGCGCCCGGGAGATCATCGACGGCATCCCGCACTGATCCGGCCCCGGCTCAGGCGGTGCCTTCCTCGGGCCGGCCCTGGAGGAAGGCGCTCACCTGGCGGGCCAGGCATTCGCGGACGGGACCGGGCTGCGCCCCGGACGGCTCCTCGGGGAGGCCGAGGCAGCCGGTCCACAGCCGGCGGTCGGCCCAGTCCTCGTCGACCCGCACCTGCACCTGTACGTCCACCTGGCCGAGCGCGGCCTCGGGCCCGGCCGCGTAGAGCACGGCCGTCGCCCTGCGTAGCGGATAGACGTCGAAGCCCTCGACGAACCGGGAGCTGCGCCAGTCGATGAAGGCGCTCTCCCCGTCCGGCCCGACCCGTACGTCGATCTGGCCGTCCTCCAGGTGGACGCAGAGGCGCCGCGCGCCCCGGTTCTCGACGGTGACCCGCAGCGCGAAGTACGCCAGTCCCTCGGCGGCGTCGTCCCGTCCGCGGGGCGGCTCCGCCCGGAGCAGCCCGTGGACGCGGACGCGCAGACCGGCATGTTCGTCGTACTCCTGCCAGTCACCGACCACGTTCGGCTCGTCCACAGTCCACCTCTCGACCTCTCGGTCCTGCTTCCTATCCAGGCGCTCAGTGCACTGTCAAATGCACGGAACGCCCCGTGTGCAGGCACTTCGCCCCCCTTGATCGCCGATCAAGCCCTGCGCAGCGGGAATCGGGCCCGGCAGGCCGCGACCGCCGGAACCGGGGGTGCCGCACATCACGTCCGGGGCGTGACCGCCGGGCGCGCGCGGGCGACGGGGCGAACGGCGGGACAGCACCGCGGTGTCGGCTCGCCGACCCTCCCGCACCGCACCCAGCGCACCGCCGCGCAAGCAGAGCGTCACCCGGTACGCGAGCCGGTTTCAGCAGACCGGAACCCGGGAATCCGCTTGTACGTGCTTCGGACCGCAGGCACGTCCGTGGGACCTCGGTGTGCGTCGGCCACGTTCCCGTGCATGCCGTTCGCGACCCCGCGGTGTCCGCCCAGCAGCAGTGCTGAGGAGGCGCGCCCCATGCGTACCGCCGCCACCAGGACGACCCGCCACCCGCACCACGACGCACCCGACACCGACGACGTCTTCGCCCGCCTGACGCGACTGCCGGAGGGGCCGCAGCGGCGTGCGCTCCGCGACGAGCTGGTGCGGCTGTGGCTGCCGATGGCCGAGCGGATCGCCGTCCGTTTCCGGGGGCGCGGCGAGAACCTGGAGGATCTGTACCAGGTGGCCGCGCTCGGCCTGGTCAAGGCCGTCGACCACTACGATCCCGACCGCGGCCGCGCCTTCGAGGCGTACGCGGTACCCACCATCACCGGCGAGGTCAAGCGCCACTTCCGCGACCACATGTGGACCCTGCACGTGCCGCGCCGGGTGCAGGAACTGCGCAACCGGGTCCGCCGCACCGCGCGGGAGCTCTCCCAGACCACTCAGGGCCGGCAGCCGACCGTGGCCGAGATCGCCGACCGCGCCGGGCTGAGCGAGGACGAGGTGCGGACCGGGATGGAGGCACTGCAGTGCTTCACCGCGCTGTCCCTGGACGCGGAGCTGCCCGGCACGGACGGCTACGCGCTCGCCGACGGACTGGGCGGGCCGGACCCGGGCTTCGAGGCGGTCGTCGACCGGATCGCCGTCCGCCCCTGCATCGAGGCCCTCCCGGAACGCGAGCGCACCATTCTCTACCTGCGCTTCTTCCAGGGCATGACGCAGAGCTCCATCGCCCGGCGGCTGGGCATCTCGCAGATGCACGTCTCCCGGCTGCTGAACAGCTGCTTCGCCCACCTGCGCGCGGAGATCCTTGCGGACGCCGACTGAGCGGGCCCGCCCGGCCGCCGCGCGGCTCCGCCCGGGGGAGCCCGGCGGCGGGGCGGACCGCACGCAGGTCGGGGGCCTCCTCCCGCCGGGCGGTCCGCTGCCGGAAACCGACCCGTTTCGCAGCCCGGATCACGCGGTACCCGTGCCGCGCCTCCGGGCCCGTCGCCCCTCCCGCCACACGCCGGTGGGGGTCCTCGACAGGCGGACCCGCCGGTTCCGGTCGGACACTGGTGGGGACCGGTAGGCAACCGGCCGACGAGACCAGGACATGAGCGCCATGAACCACGACACGACGCACTCTCCTCCCGCGCCGGGAACCCTCTCCACCCACAACGTCTTCGGCGCGCCCTGCTGGGTGAGCCTCACCAGCCGCGACCTCGCGGCCACCCAAGACTTCTACGGAGCCGTCCTCGGCTGGCGGTGGCGCAAGGCCAGGCTCGGCGACCACTTCCGGATCGCCCTGGTGGACGACGTGCCGGTCGCCGGGGTCGCCGCGGTCGCCGCGATGTGGCAGATGGCGGTGGCCTGGACGCCGTACTTCGCGGTGCGCAGCGCCGACGTGGCGGCGGCGCGGGCCCGGGAACGGGGTGGCACCTCGGCGGTGGGCCCGATCTCGCTGCCGCCCGGAAGAGCGGCGCTGCTGGCCGACCGCGACGGGGCGACCTTCGGTGTCTGGGAGGGTGAGCTGGTCGGCGACTGGGAGAGCTGGAGACGCGCCTCTCCCGCCTTCATCCGGCTGCACACCCGGGACGCCTTCGACGCCGCCATCTTCTACGGGGAGATCCTCGACTGGGCCACGGATACCCCGGGCTGCTGCGAGGTGCACTACGAGGGCGACGAGGTCGTGCTGCGCAGCGGCGGCGACGTCGTGGCGAGGATCGAGTCGGGCGCACTGGAGTCCGCCCCCGATCCCACGATCCGCCCGCACTGGCAGGTGCACTTCACCGTCCAGGACGTCGCGGCCTGTGCCCGGGCCGCGGAGCGGCACGGCGGCAGCGTCCTCGGCAAGACCGCCGGCGAGGCGGTGCTGCGGGACGCCGACGGCGCCCAGTTCACGGTCACCTCGCGGCCGCCGCGCTGATTCCGCAGCCGCCCGCCGGCAAGGTCACGGCGGGTGCCGGGGAACACCGGGA